>PCSS01000323.1 GCA_002771395.1 Bacteroidetes bacterium CG23_combo_of_CG06-09_8_20_14_all_32_9
CATAGCCCAAGTCCAAAGCCTTTAACGTTATGAACATTACCTGTATGAACACGATAAAATTTTTCAAAAATTCTTTTTTGGTCTTCGTAACCTATTCCCAAGCCGTTATCTTTTACCGAAATAATTATTCCATTTTTGGTATCTTTAGTAGAAACGATTATTTCGGGTTCTTTATTGCAATATTTTAGGGCATTTTCGAGCAGGTTAAGCAACGCAGTAGAAAGGTAAATTTCATCGCCTTCGGCATAATAATTTGTCGCTTCAAAGTTTGTTGTAAGTGTGCCGTTACATTTTTGAACCTGAATTAAAAAACTGCTATACACATCTGTAATTAAATCGTGTATGTTGATATCTTTTATATGTAAGTTAAAACTACCCTTTTCAAAAATTGCTATTTGCAAAACTTTTTCTACCTGATAACCCAGGCGTTTACTTTCTTCTTCGATTATGAGTGCAATTTTATCTAAATTTTTCAGATTTTGCTCTATCGTTTTATCTTTTATCATTTGCGAAGCTAATGAAATAGTAGAAATGGGTGTTTTAAGTTCGTGAGTCATGTTGTGAATAAAATCGTTTTTCATCTCCGAAAGTTTCTTTTGTTTTAAAATAATTACAAGTGTTAAAGTGTAAGAAAAAATAACTATAAGTGTAAGTAATATGCTTGAAATGCTCATATATCCTAAAGATTTAACAATAAAATCGTCTTTTTTAGGAAAGTACAGCAATAAATAATTTGGTGGTAAAAACAAATCGTCAGGAAAAAGTTGTATTTTATAAATATCTGAAAAATTATTTTTATAATTTGAACTTGAATAAGCAATTTTTCCGTCTATATTTTTTACAGCAAATTCAAAAGCAATGTTTATACCCTGATTTTTAAGTTCCGATTCTATTATAGCATTAAGTAAAGCTTTATCAATTCGTTTCGATACATCTTCGTTATAGTTTAAAAGCTTATTTACAATTTTTTCTACAAATAATGTTTTGTTTTTTTTTTGAAGTTCTTTGGTTATATCAATTTGTGAAATTGTTTTGCAGAAATTATCGGGTTTGCATTTTGAAATAACTTTATTAAAAAGAACAGAATCATTATTTAATATTGTAATTTTTGTATTTGAGTGCTGGCTATTGGTTTGATTAAAAAGCACCGATTGCCGCGAAATGGCAATTTGTTTTTTTGTCGAGTCGAGCAATAAAGCATTAGGATTGTTGATTCTGTATAATACAGGTATATTCTGCACTCCATTATTCAACGAAAATATTTCATTAGAAATTTCTAATATAGTTTCACGGGCTTCGGCTCTATTGCAAATTTCGGATAATGCCCGCGAAACCTGCTGACTGAAATGGTCATCTTTAACTTTGTAAGCACTTCTTAACCAGTATCCCTGAAGAATAATAAGCCCCACAAGAGCAAAAGTCATAAAAATTATTAATATCCAAATAAGACGTTTAGACATAAATACAAAGATATATATTTTAAACGGGTATAAAATGCGTTTCTTTAACAAGCGTCAGTTGGCAGTGGCAGTATGCAGGACTGCCAACTGCCACTGCCGCTTCGATATTCGGGAACTTATTTATTTTCGATATATATTAAAGTCTCCCTAAAAAAATTAACATTTTTTAACATCGCTTAAAACTCTTTAACGATATTTTATATTATATTTGTATCGTAAAATTAGTGGTTAAGTTTTCATTTGGTTATGTTTTAGGTTGATAGAAGGAAGGACAAAAGTTCTTCCTTCTTTTTTGTAATTATTCAGCAGGAAATCAGGAAAAAAAATTAAGAATGAACAATGCCCAATAAGTTCCAAATTCCAAATATCAAATTCAAAGGAGGCTTGGTAATTTGAAATTTCAAATTTGAAATCTGGAATTTGAAATTTAAACTTGGGATTTTATTTTGCGATAGAAGAACTGTAACCATATTATTTTCAAGGATAGGTCAGGAATTCTGAAGTTATCTCCAATTGTAGTATAGCAGCCGGTTATGTCCACAATTGATGTAACATTTGTTGAAAAAGTACTTGTTCTTTTTTTGCTTTAATTACAATTTCTGTTACGGCTAAAAATACAGATGATTTATTGTTTTTTAGAATCTTAACAATATCAATATTGGTTTGTTCAGAGCCGGAAATAATAAAAAAATAATCAAGATTGTGATAGTTTTCTAATAATGAACCACTTGTTCCGTGGTTAGAAATAAGCGAAAAAATGCAATCCGCTTCATCCGGTTGAAATGAAAAAGTATCAAATATTTTTTTATTTTCATTTATTAATAATTCAACAGGATGCACTAAACTAAGATTTATTTCGAGCAACCGGTTTAATTCATTTGATACTACAAAAGTCTTTTTGTTAGATGCAATTCCAATAACCGAAAATGGAATAGTGTAATTTACAATTACTTTATGTGTTTTTTTCTTTGGCATACCTGTTAAAATTATATACAACTAATGTAATAAGTTTTTAGTACTTTATTAATAAAATATTGCTGGTATCAGAAACTATAAACCCAACCCCTTGATTTCCTACCCAAACATATAAATCCTTCTCTAAAAAAATTAACATTTTTTAACATTATTTAACACTTTTTAACGATATTTTATATTATACTTGCATTGTGAATGCATTTTTAATTTTTTTATTGGTTAATAGAAGGAGGGACAAAAAGTTCTTCCTTCTTTTTTAATATTCATAGAGTACGGTTCTATACTGTGAATAAGGTAATATATCGCATTTACTAATGAAATCAGGTTTTTGCTTCACTATGTGGAATATCATTTTTTTACTTTTTTCAGTGCATCTTCGGCAGCATGTTGTTCGGCTTCTTTTTTCGATTCGGCTTGCCCAAAACCAATTTCTTTTCCGTTAACAATTAATTTAACAACGAAAAACCGTCCCGATTTTGTTGATAAGGTTTCTTCGGTGCAATTAAATTCTATTTCGTATTTATGTTTTTGCGCCCATGAAATTACTCTGCCTTTAAAATTAGTGTCAGTTTCGCAAAGTTTTTCTAAGTCGATATATGGCTTAATAAGCCTGTTAACTATAAATTTACGAGTACAGTTAAATCCCAAATCAATAAATACTGCACCAATAAATGCCTCTAAGGCATTACCGATAACAGAAGGCGATAAACCGGTTTTATCAACATGAGCCTTAATATGTTTATCTAGTCCAATTGTTACAGCAAGCTCGTTAAGCGATTGCCTGTTTACAAACCTTGACCGTAAATTAGTTAAAAAACCTTCGTTTTCATTAGGGAATTTTTCAAAAAGATAGTCGGCAATAATTGCATCAAGAATGGAATCTCCAAGAAATTCAAGTCTTTCGTTATTTACCGAAAAACCTTTTCCGTGGTAAACCGAAACCGACCTGTGAACAAAAGCCAACTCGTAAAGTTCAATATTCTTTGGTGAGAAACCTGTTATTTGACGAACAAAATAATACAATTTGCTTTTCTTAACAAATAGTCTTTCGGTCCGATGAAAAATATTTTCAGACAATAATTAATCTTGATACTTTTTAAAAAGAATAGAGGCGTTATGTCCTCCAAAGCCAAAAGTATTACTAATGGCATAATTTACACTTCTTTTCTGAGCTTTGTGAAGTGTAAGATTGAGTCGCTTATCAATTCGTTCATCAAACTGATGATGATTAATAGTTGGCGGAATTGTTTGATTTACAATGGCAAGAATAGATGCAATAGCTTCAACAGCTCCTGCGGCGCCAAGAAGATGCCCTGTCATTGATTTTGTTGAACTGATATTTAGTTTATAAGCATGTTCGCCAAAAACATTAATAATAGCTTTAATTTCGGCTATATCACCAATTGGTGTGGCTGTTCCGTGAGCATTAATATAATCAACCGATTCAGGGTTTAATCCTGCATCTTTTAATGCAAGCAACATTACATTTTTTGCTCCAACACCTTCAGGATGCGGTGCTGTAAGATGATATGCGTCAGCAGTTAAGCCAGAACCAACAAATTCAGCATAAATTTTTGCACCACGTTTAACGGCGTGTTCGTATTCTTCAAGAATTAATGAACCGGCACCTTCACCCATAACAAAACCATCGCGGGTAAGGCAAAAAGGTCGTGAAGCGGTTTTATACTCATCATTTTTTGTGGAAATCGCCTGCATGGCATTAAATCCGCCCATTCCAGCTTCATTAACAGCAGACTCTGAACCGCCGGTAATAATTATATCAGATTTTCCGAGACTAATGTAAGTTGCTGCATCAATAATAGCATTTGATGAAGATGCACAAGCAGATACAGTACAGAAATTTGGACCGCGAAAACCGTATTTTATAGAAATTTGACCTGCAGCAATATTTGCAATCATTTTAGGAATAAAAAACGGACTAAAGCGAGGGGTTCCATCGCCTTTAACATAATTTCTAACTTCTTCAAGAAAGGTGTATATACCTCCAATTCCCGAAGCCCAAATAACGCCTGAACGGTCAAGGTCAATTTTGTCTAAGGCAAGTTTTGAATCTTTAATGGCTTCGTCTGTAGCTACCATGGCAAATTGGGCGTAATTATCTAATTTCCTGGCTTCTTTGCGGTCGAAATAGTTACTTGCATCGTAATTTTTTACCTGGCAGGCAAATTTTGTTTTAAATTTGGAAGTATCAAAACAGGTTATTAAATCGCAACCGCTTATACCATTCATAAGTCCATTCCAAAATTCGTGTATGCAATTTCCTAATGGGTTAATTGTACCAAGACCGGTTACTACTACCCGTTTTAGTTCCATAAAACTCTTTTAAAGATTATTTTGCGTTTTTTTCGATGTAAGCAACAGCGTCTCCAACAGTAGCTATTTTTTCTGCCTGATCGTCAGGAATTGCAATATTAAATTCTTTCTCGAATTCCATAATCAATTCAACTGTGTCGAGTGAATCGGCACCTAAATCGTTTGTGAAGCTGGCTTCGTTTGTAACTTCTTTTTCGTCAACACCTAATTTGTCAACGATTATTGCTTTAACTCTTGAAGCAATGTCTGACATATTCAAAAATTTTTGGTTAATACTAAAACATTTAATTTTGAAAGTGCAAAGAAAGGGATTTAATTGCTATAAATCAAAAAAAATAGCAATATTTGTTATTTTATTTTAAAACTCTCCTGATAATCAGTTTTATATAATTAATATTTTATGAACAATTCTTTTGAAGCAACTTATCAAAAAATAAAAAAAATAGCAATATTTGCCTCAGGTTCAGGCACTAACGCTGAAAATATTTTTAAATATTTTCAATTACATTCTTTTACAAGAGTTTCGCTTATTTTTACAAATAATGGCAATGCGGGTGTAATTAAAAGAGCAGAAAATTTTAATATTCCTGTAATTGTTTTTAACAGAGCGGATTTTTACCAGTCAAATAAAGTGTTGAATATTTTAAAAACTGAAAATGTTGATTTAATTGTTTTAGCAGGTTTTTTGTGGCTTATTCCTGAAAATATTATTGCAGATTTTAAACAGCGCATTGTAAATATTCATCCTGCATTGTTACCGAAGTACGGTGGCAAAGGTATGTACGGAAATTATGTTCATTGCAAAGTAATTGAGATGGGCGAGCGGGAATCGGGAATTACAATTCATTATGTAAATGAAAAATACGATGACGGTAATATTATTTTCCAGACAAAATGTAAAGTAACACAGTTGGATACACCTGAAAGTTTAGCCAGAAAAATTCACGAACTCGAATACTTATGGTACCCAAAAATAATTGAACAAATAATAAGAGGCAGTCTGTAATGTCCTTCAAATATTTAAAAACAAATACATTTGCCCTAATATACTCATATTGCGTTTATTCCTCAAAAATAGAAAATAAACGCAACAAAAAAATTAAAAACCTGCGTTTATCGGTTT
>PCSS01000215.1:0-2562 GCA_002771395.1 Bacteroidetes bacterium CG23_combo_of_CG06-09_8_20_14_all_32_9
ACACATGAAAAACCACAAACAATTATGTAATTCACAAAAAGCACAGTTTAAGACTATAACAATTGTACTAATCACATTGAGCGCTTTTTTCTCCCCTCTCCTTTGGAGAGGGGCTGGGGGTGAGGTCTTTGCCCAAAACCCAAAACTTGACAGTCTCTTTTTAGTATTAAAAACCGCCAAAACAGATACCACCCGCGTAAATGCATACACAAAAATATGCAGGGAATATATAAGCTCAAACCCCGACACTGCCCTGTATTTTGGAAATCTCGGACTAGGGCTTGCAATAAAAGCAAATTATAATCAGGGAATGTCAGACTGTTACAACAATATCGGCCTTGTTCACTATTATCAGGGCAATTACCACAAGGCAATAGAATATTATCTTAAATCTTTTAAAATTGACGAAGAACTCGGAAACAAAAAAGGAATATCCCAGTGTTACAACAATATCGGAATTGTTTACTATTACCAGGGCGATTATCTCAAGGGTTACCCTGTGAAACGCGATAGCCTGTTTAACAGGGCAATAGAATATTATCTTAAATCTTTAAAAATTAAAGAAGAACTTGGAAACAAAAAAGGAATGTCTGCTTGTTACAACAATATCAGCGTTGTTTATTGGAACCAGGGCGATTACCCCAAGGCAACAGAATATTATCTTAAATCTTTAAAAATTGAAGAAGAACTTGGAAACAAAAAAGGAATGTCCGATTGTTACAACAATATCGGCGTTGTTTATTGGAACCAGGGCGTTTACCCCAAGGCAACAGAATATTATCTTAAATCTTTAAAAATTAAAGAAGAACTTGGGGACAAAAAAGGAATGTCTGATTGTTACAACAATATTGGAAATATTTATTTTAAAACTCAAAATTTTCAGAAGGCGATAGAATATTATAATAAAGTACTTGTACAAATTGAGACAACCGCAAATAACAAAGAAATTACGATATTACTTAACCATATTGGCGCTTCTTATGCCAACTGGGGAAATTATGCAGAGGCATTAAAATATCTTGAGAAAGCAAAAAAAATAGCCGAAACAAATAATTACACTCAATTACTTTCATCTATTTCTAAAAATATTAATAATTTACAATACAACATTTCCAATACCGAAAAAGTAAAAACTGACTATGATAAAGAAAAAAGTTTTGAACAGGAACAATTTATATCCTCTTTGGAAACTGAAAATATAGTGTTTAAAAAAGAAAATCTGAAATCAATTGAAGAAATCGAAAAATTAAGTTTCGAAAATCAGGCAAAAGAACTAAAACTGCATATTATACAAGATAAATATAAAAATCAGGTATTAGAAAATAAAATTAAAAAGCAAAACATTGAACTGCTTAATTCAAAAAATAAAATGGCTCAGGATAAACTATTAATAGAACAGGATAAATTTAAAAATCAGAGGAAAATAATGTTTATAATCCTTACAGCTTTTTGTATTGTTATTGTTATGCTCATATTTATATTCCGATTATTTTTGTATAAGAAAAAGTCGCTGGTTCTGTTAGAAAGTCAAAATCAGAAAATCTTAATGCAAAAACAGCAAATAGAAATACAAAACAGTAAACTAAATCAGGCAAACAAGGAAATATCTACCCAACGTGATTTGGTAACAATACAAAAAGAACACATCGAAGTAATTCACAAAAATGTAACCGATAGCATAAATTACGCAAAACGAATACAACAGGCAGTGTTACCAGATATAAAAAACCTCGCAGGTTTTGGAAACCTGTTGGGTTTAAGCAGTTATTTCGTCCTCTTTCGCCCCAAAGATGTTGTAAGTGGCGATTTTTACTGGGCTATCCGTGTTAATGAATGGCTAATTGTTACTGTAGCCGACTGCACCGGTCATGGTGTGCCCGGAGCATTTATGAGCATGCTTGGCATATCATTTCTAAACGAAATAGTACGCAAAAAAGAAGTTACACAGGCATCGCAGGTACTTAACCATTTGCGTGAATCAGTTATTGATGCACTTAAGCAAAAAGGCACTTTTAACGAGCAAAAAGATGGAATGGATATGGGTTTAATTGCTATCAATACAGCAACATTGGAAATGCAGTTTGCAGGAGCTAACAATCCGTTGTATCTTGTTTCTGGTTACTCGTCGCTGGCTACTGGTGAAACCAATGACCAATGTCTAATGACTAATGACCTTTTAGAAATTAAAGGTGACAAAATGCCCGTAGCCATTTACGCAAAAATGGATAACTTTACCAACCACAAAATCCAGTTAAAAAAAGACGACATTATTTACCTGTTATCCGATGGTTACAAAGACCAGTTCGGCGGACCTAATAACAAGAAATTCCTCTCCAAAAATCTGAAACAATTGCTCCTCGGTAATTGTGAAAAATCGATGAACGAACAAAAAGATATTTTGGAAAAAACTTTGGTTGAATGGATCGGAAAGGGGGAGCAAGTTGATGATATAACTTTACTCGGAATAAAAATATGAACAAACTTAATAAAATTATGAATTAAAAAATAAATGGCTTAAATTTGATATTGTTAGCGATTTTAAGAATATTTTCACCCGACGAT
>PCSS01000215.1:2628-8345 GCA_002771395.1 Bacteroidetes bacterium CG23_combo_of_CG06-09_8_20_14_all_32_9
TAGTTCCTGTATTCGGGCGCAAAATGTTTGAACTTCTTAAGTTTTTCTATAAATTCCTCAAGCGCCTCCCTGCGGAACGTGGTCTTTACTTCAATAATAACAATCTCGGTGTCGTTAATAAGAAGTATATCGTATTCGGTTTCTTCTTCCTCACGTTTTACTTTTACATTGGTCGTAGTTCGTGATATTTTAATACCACGTTCCTGGAACAGTTTCAGGCAGGCAGGTTCAACAAGCGATTCAATAAGTTTTCCCCATTGAGTTGTAAAAAGATTTGAAAGAGCTTTGATTTTTTTATCTGTTTCCTGGAACTTTTTATCTGTTTCCTGAAACTTTTTATCCGTTTCCTGAAACTTCTCTGTCAGGATCTTATCCGTTTCCTGAATCTTCTTGTCAGTATTTTGAAAAAGGAACCATACCTTTTCAAAATTCAATTGTTCATTGATTTGCGGGTTTTTCATAAAATCTTTAACGTTTATAATATCAGTTACAAAAATACAAATAATTTCTCTTTTAAAATAATATTTTGCCCCAAAACAAGAAAAAAAATTCTGCCACTGTTGGAGTTATTTCCAACAGTTAATTTTTGATTTCCCACTTATCCAACTGGGTAAACAATGAAGCAATTCACCCCGTTGGATAACCCTAATTGAAAAACTAATGTGCAATAAAAATAAAATATCCAACGGGGTAAACAATTTTTTTTTACTTTTGCGGTTGAGTAATTACAATAAATATTTTACAGATGATTGATATTCAAGCCATACGAAAAGATTTTCCTTTGCTTCAACAAAAAATCTACAACCGCCCGGTTGTTTACTTTGATAACGCAGCTACTACTCAAAAGCCCCAAATAGTTATTAACACAATTAATGAGTATTACCAAAAATACAATAGTAATATTCATCGCGGAGTGCATTTTTTAAGTGAAAAAACAACTGAAGCGTATGAAAATGCAAGACAAATAATAAAAAATTATATTAATGCTTCTTTTCAGCACGAAGTAATTTTCACTTCGGGAACTACCGAGTCGATAAACCTTGTGGCTTTTTCTTTTGGCGAAAAATATATAAAGCAAGACGATGAGGTAATTATTTCGCAGCTTGAACACCATAGTAATATTGTTCCATGGCAAATGATGTGCGAACGCAAAGGAGCTAAAATTAAAGTTATTCCGGCTACATACAACGGTGATTTAGATATTGCTGCACTTGAAAGACTTTTTTCCGATAAAACTAAAATAGTTTGTGTTAATCATGTTTCTAATTCACTTGGAATAATTAACCCTATCGAAAAAATCATTCAAATTTCTCATTCTCACAATGTCCCTGTCTTAATTGATGGAGCACAAGGCATTCAACATCAACCTGTAGATGTTAACAAACTTGATTGCGATTTTTATGCTTTTTCGGGGCATAAAATTTATGGTCCAACAGGAATAGGGGTCCTTTATGGAAAAGAAAAATGGCTTAATGAAATGCCTCCGTACAAAAGCGGTGGTAATATGATTAAAACTGTAACTTTTGAAAAAACCATATATAATGACCTTCCTTTTAAATATGAAGCCGGAACGTCTAATTTTATAGGGGCAATTGGTCTTGGTGCTGCTATAAAATATATCGAAAACATAGGAAAACAAAATATTTTCGACTACGAAGAAATGCTTTTGCACTATGTTTCCGAAAAAATTAGTAAAGTACCCGGAATAAGGATTTATGGAACATCTGATAATAAAATTTGTGTTATTTCATTTTTAATCGAAAATATTCATCACTTTGATACAGGAATAATGTTAGATAAAATGGATATAGCTGTTCGCACCGGCAATCATTGCAATCAGCCAACTATGAAATTCTATGGAATTGAAGGAACCGTAAGGGCTTCATTATCTTTTTACAACACTATTGAAGAAATTGATTATTTTGTAGAATCACTTTTACAGGTTAAAAAAATATTTGCTTAAACTATGACTATTGATCAAATACAGGAACAAATTGTTGAAGAATTTTCGGTATTTACCGACTGGATGGAAAAATATACTTATTTAATTGAACTAAGTAAAGAATTGCAGGGGTTTAAAGAAGAGTTCAGAATAAATCAGAATCTTATAAAAGGATGCCAGTCGCAGGTTTGGCTTCAGGTTGAATTTAAAAATGGTAAGATAATATTTTATGCTGATAGTGATACCGTCCTTACAAAAGGAATGATTGCATTACTGATTAGGGTTTTATCGAACCGAACACCCGAAGAAATTGTAAATGCAAAACTTTGGTTTGTTGATAAAATCGGACTTACAACTCACCTTTCGCCAACACGGTCAAACGGATTAATATCTATGATTAAGCAAATAAAACTATACGCTATTGCTTACAAAACAAAGTATAATATATAAATGGAAACTGTAAATAACTCTCTTGTCATAGAAAGCAAAGTGGCTGAAACTCTTAAAACTATTTACGACCCCGAAATTCCTGTAAATATTTATGAGTTGGGATTAATTTACAATATAATGGCTAATCCCAACGGAAAAGTTGAAATAAAAATGACCCTTACTTCACCAAACTGTCCAATGGTGGATAATATGCTTAATGAAATTAATGAAAAAGTTAAAGCCATTGAAGGAGTTAAAGATTTGGTACTGAACATTGTATTTGACCCGCCATGGAACAAAAGTATGATGAGCGATACTGCTTTACTTGATTTAGGGTTGATATAATTTTTTTAAAAATAAAAATTATTTAAAAAAGTATTATTTTTGCATCAAAATTAACTTTAAAAAATTCACTTTATGAAAAACATTTTACTTTCTTTATCATTTGTATTTGTAAGTCTATTTGGAGTCGCCCAGTTTCCTTATTACGAAGGATTTGATTATACTGTGGGTGATTCTTTGCCTCAACATTCCTGGACAGGAATAAATAGTGGCGACCAAATTTTAGTAACTAATGGAAGTTTAAATTATTCAGGTTTAACTCCTTCTATTGGCAATAAAATTTCATTTGATGGTTACGGCAGAGATTTTCAAAAAACATTTACGAGTCAAACAACCGGAACTGTTTATATGTCGTTTATATTCCAGGTAACTAATATAGGTTCAGATACTACGGGAGGTTATTTTACAGGGTTTGGTGCCAATTCTATAACTTTTGGTTCAACCGTATGGACCAAGCAAAACGGAACAGGTTTTAATATAGGATTAAATGCCCGTTCAACTATTACTTATACTTCATGGGATACTACAATATTTGATATTAACATCCCCATTTTTATTGTAATTTCTTATGAAATAGTTGCCGGCACAACTAATGACATTGCAAAAATGTGGATTAATCCCAATTCCGCTTTTTTTGGCGGAACTACTCCACCGGCACCAACTCTTACTATTACTAATGGAGGAACTGACTTAACAGATATTGATAGAATTTTTGTCAGACAAGATAGCCCGTCAGAAACACCTTACATTGATATGGATGAAATACGGGTAAACACAAATTGGACAGATGTTACAACAATAAAAATTAACAAAATATTTGATAATAATAATTTTGGGATTTTTCCAAATCCTGCAACTAATTTCGTAACAATTTCTGCAAATGAACTTGTTTCGCAAGTTCTTATTTACGATATGCAAGGGCGTATTGTTCAGGAATATGATTATAACGGAACTTTAGAAATAAAACTTAATGTATCGGAACTTTCTAAAGGACTTTATAACATTATTGCTTACAGCACAAAAGGCAATGTTTTTAGATATAAACTTGAAAAATAATAAAATAGATATTTCATTAATAACGCCTGAATTTTCAGGCGTTTTTTATTTTATAACAACTCATTGTATCTTTGAAAAAAAATATTTTTTAAATTCTAAATCATAAATCCATAATGTGCGGTATTGCAGGATATGTTTCTCAAAACTATTCCATCAATGATGATGAATTTATAACCACATTGCGTTATTTGAGCCATCGCGGTCCCGATGCCGAAGGTATTTTTCGTCACAACAACACCTTGCTTGGTCATAAACGGTTAAGTATAATTGACCTGTCGGCAAGTGCCAATCAACCTATGACATCTGCAAATGGAAGATATACTATTGTTTTTAATGGCGAAATATACAATTTTAAAGAGTTGGCAAAACAATACCGGTTAAACCTGAAAACCCGCTCCGATACTGAAACAATTCTGGAACTTTATGCAATAGTTGGCGAAAAACTTCCATCTTTACTAAATGGTATGTTTGCCTTTGCCATATACGACCATCAAACCGGTGATATTATTTTGACCCGCGATAGAATGGGAATAAAACCTCTTTACTATTATATTGATGATAACATTTTTGCCTTCGCCTCTGAACTTAAAGCAATTACAAAATTCCCTTACATCTCTAAAAAATTAGAAATAAATTACGAAGCCATTAAAAATTATCTTCATCTTGGTTATATTCCTCAACCACACTCAATTTATAAAAATATTAAAAAATTTCCTTCAGGAAACTACGCTTTTTTTCATAACAATAATCTAACATTTTCAAGTTATTGGAAATTAAATGAAATTATTGAAAAAGATGTACTTTCGGATGAAAAAATGGCTTTAAAAAAGTTTAACCGACTTTTAACCGACAGTGTAAACCTTAGAATGTTTTGCGATGTCCCTTTTGGCACATTACTAAGCGGTGGCATCGATTCAGGGTTAGTTACCGCCATAGCTGCAAAAGCAGGCAACTCTCCGGTAAATACATACACTATCGGATTCAGGGAACAATCGCATAATGAAGCCCCTTATGCTGCAAGAATTGCAAAACATCTGAATACAAATCATCACGAATATATTTTGTCGGAAAAAGAAGCCATAAATTTAATTCCCGATATTTTAAATACCTACGATGAACCTTTTGCTGACTCTTCAGCCATTCCAACTATGCTCATTTCAAAAATAGCTGCCACCAATGTAAAAATGGTACTTTCGGGCGATGGTGGCGATGAGCTTTTTCATGGCTACGGCGCTTATAAATGGGCGAAACGTTTAGCAAATCCTTTTTATTCTAATTTACGTATCCCTGTTTCCTTGGTTTTAAAACTCGGAAACAACCGTTATAAAAGAATTTCTCATTTATTTCAATATAGAAATCCCGATAATGTTCAAAATCATATTTTTTCACAGGAACAATATTTATTTAGTCAAAAGGAAATTGAACAACTTTCTGGTGATGTGTTGAGGAAAACCAAAACATTTAATTATTTTTCTGCTAATACAAAACGAATCCTTACTCCAACCGAGAAACAGTCGTTATTTGACTTACAATATTATTTGCAGGATGATTTACTTGTTAAGGTTGATAGAGCTTCGATGAAATATTCGCTTGAAGTTAGAGTCCCATTTCTTGATTACAGAATTGTAGATTTTGCTCTTAATCTTAATCCATCATTAAAAATAAAAGGAAACACACTGAAGTATCTTTTAAAAAAGCTTCTTCTTCAATATTATCCCAAAGATTTTTTTGACCGCCCAAAAAAAGGATTTTCCATACCTTTAAGTAAATGGTTGAAAAATGAATTAAATTATTTAATAGATGAGTATTTAAACGAAACTGCTATTTGTAAAACCGGGATTTTTAACTGCATTTACATTAATGTATTAATAACCCGATTCAAAAACGGGGAACATTATTTATATAATCGTTTGTGGAACCTTATTGTTTTGCAGATGTTTTTGATGAA
>PCSS01000025.1 GCA_002771395.1 Bacteroidetes bacterium CG23_combo_of_CG06-09_8_20_14_all_32_9
TCCGTTTTTCAACAAGAGTTATCCAACGGGGTTAATGGGTGTTCTTAAATCAAAAGAAACCGACATTACGGACAGACACTAAATAGTTATTATTGCATCGCCGAAATTTTGTCAACCAATTCATTAAGAGCTTTTTCAATTTTGCTCTTTACTATAAATTCCATCATTTTAGGTATTTCGGCTTTTAATGTGAGTTTAAGGCGTGTGTCGCCGGGTACGGCTTCTTTAAGCTGAACCCAAAAAAAGAATGGAACAGGAACACTGCTACCGCTTGTATATTTTATAAGTGCAAAAGGGTTTCTATTTACAATTTTTATTTCCATGTTTCCCGCACCTTCAGCGGTAAAACTGCATGTATCTTGAGTTATAGTAACATCTTTTACATACTCTTTTGGTAAAAGTGGTCCTATTTTGCGAAAATCGCTTAAAATGTTATAAATTTCCTCTGCAGGACGTAAAATTTTTCCGATTTTACTTTCAATTATCATAGTATTAATTTATAAGCAGTTATCTTAAGAATATGTATTAAATCCTAAACCCCACAAGCCATTCACCCTGTCAGATATATTGCAAAATGGCTCAATTTGCGCATATTATAAGTTCCAAATTCAAAATTCCAAGAGGAAATGTATCGCAGGTCTTGGTTCTTGAAACTTGAGATTTGGGGTTTTTACAGTTAAAATACTGATTTATTCTACTTGTTCCAGTTTCCAGGGTCTATTCGCCATTGTTTTAATGTTTCAACATCATTTTCAGAAATGTATCCGCCTTTAACTGCAGCAGTAATCAAAACATTATAATTACTAAGAGTAACAAGGCGACAACCGGCTTCTGCAAAATTATTTTCAATTGCAGGAAAAGAGTACGTAAAAATTGCCGCTATCCCGATAACTTTACATTCCGCATCTCGCAATGCCTTAACGGCTTTTAAACTGCTTCCGCCGGTCGAAATAAGATCTTCAATAACTATAACGGTTTGCCCTTTTTCAACTACGCCTTCAATAAGATTTTCCAAACCGTGTTTTTTGGGTTCGGAGCGTATGTAAACAAATGGTTTATTTAGTTCCTGTGCAACCAAAGCGCCTTGTGCAATAGCACCGGTAGCTACGCCTGCAATTACATCGGCATCGCCAAATTCTTTTTTAATTACTTCTATAAAACTGTTACGTATGTAATTACGCACTTCGGGATACGACAAAGTTTTACGGCTATCGCAATAAATCGGCGATTTTAATCCCGAAGCCCATGTAAAAGGATTTGACGGGCTCAATTTTATTGCTTTTATTTGCAATAAGTATTCAGCTGTTTTTCGATTAATATTTTCCATATTATGGCTCAACATATTATTTATTATTTAGATAGAATCTTCATTATTACAGATGAACAATTTGGTAACAAACTATCCAACGAACAATTAATGTTGCCCGAAGATATATTAAAAATTGCAAATGATTTTGAAACAAATATCAAAAAAAAATATTATTATTTTTATACCCGTGATGTAGAAAATGTATGGAAAGAATTTCAGAGAAATTTCAAAATTATTGAAGCTGCCGGTGGAGTAGTTAAAAATGATGAAGGCGATATTCTTGCAATTTTCAGGTTAGGGAAATGGGATTTACCTAAAGGCAAAATCGAAGATGGTGAAAAACCCGAAGAAGCCGCTCTCCGCGAGATTTCAGAAGAATGCGGAATTAACGGGCACAAACTTTTACATAAAATTTGCGATACCTACCATACCTATTCTATTAACGGGAAAAAAATTCTGAAGAAAACTTTTTGGTTTAATTTTTCTATTTCGGGTGTTCCTAAACTTACTCCTCTGACTATAGAAAACATTGAAAAAGCATGTTGGATAAAACCCGATAAATTTAATGAGAAATTAGAAAATTCGTACCCTTCAATCAGGCAGGTAATGAGGGAATTTGATAATTTATTAAATTCCAATTTTTAAAGGGAATATCTAAAAAACTTTTCCGTCATTAGAAGGCACAATTTATTTGTGAATATTAATGGTCATACAATAGTCATACAATAGTCATTCAGTAGTATTACAAGCGAATGTTAATATTCACCAAAAGTATACCAGTAAAATGAGCTTTTATGTAATGAAGCGTATTTGTGCATAAAAATAATTGACTTTTTATCTTTTTATAGTTATATTTGAATAAATATGAAGGCATAATATTAAAATTATGGAAACAATATCTATACAAACCGAATCAGCCAATTTAACTGAAGAACAGTTCTTTATTCTTTGTTCCTAAAATAAAGAATTCCGTTTTGAACGTGATAAACATCAAAATATTATTATTATTATGTCACCAAAAGGAGCATTAACAGGAAATTACCATTTAGAAATTGCAGCGGAGTTAAGAAATTGAAATAAACGATATGGAAAAAGATAATACCGTGCCGGAAAAAAGCGTAGGGAAATTAAAATTGCTTTAAACAATTAAAATGTAAATTTTGTAACTTTAAAAAAATATGAAAACACTTGCAAAATTTCTGAATGATTTATACAAATATTAAAAAATGTATAACAAATACAGTGGAAACGGCAATTAAAAATGAAACAATAAAATGATGAAGTTCGTAAAATAAAAAAAATAATCATTGATAACTCAATAGAGTATGACAAAGAAGATATAAAATATTCTTGTTTTTCATTTTTTATATTTTGAGAACATGTTATATTTGATAAAAATTTTATTGAAAAATCATGAGGATAAATAACAATTTCAAAAATTTTAATTATGGCACACGCAATTACATTTGATACACTGGCTTACTCCAAAAAACTTATTGATGCCGGTTTTACGCAACAGCAAGCAGAGGTGCAGGCGGAAGCGCTCTCTGATTTTGTGAATGAACAGATTACCACAAAACGTGATTTAGCAGAAATGAAATCTGATATTATCAAATAGGTGGCAGCTATGTTGGTGGCACAAGCAGCTATCGTTGCCACATTGGTAAAATTACTTTAAGAACAGGAAAATGAAAAGACAAAACAGTAATTTTTTTAAAAAAGATTTGATAAACGACTTAAAAAAAATGACCAATACACCGGAACCAATGATTAAAAATGAAACCATAAAATGATAAATTTCGTATAAATAACAAAAGTAGTTATTAATAATTTAAACGAGATAAACAGTAAACCAAATGTCCCCAAAAAAAGCAAAATACAAAAAAACAATTTTGACTACGAAGGAAGAAGCGATCAAAGAGGCATACAGGTATCTTGATAATGCAAAGCAAACTCTTGCCAGGAGTCATATTGAAAATGATATATACAGAGATACCAAGTACGTGAAAGAAGCTGCCGGTACCGCTTACCTTTCTGCGTTAACTGCCATTGATGGTTACCTTATCGGAAAAGGCATTAAAGGCGATAAATTGCCGGCTTCTTTTGAAGGATACCGGGCGGCAGTTCATAAAAATATCCCATTGAATGGAAAACTTCACGACTCTTTAACCGTTGTTTACCAAAACCTGCACATATTTGCATATTACAGGGGCGGTGTGGGAGTTGAAATGGTTAAAGAAGGGTTCAATAACGCAAAAAAAATATTGAAATGCTGTCAAAATAATATCATACAAAATAAAAAAAATCTGCCGCAACGGATATGAAAAATGAAACAATGAAATATAATTTCGTCAAAAGAACTAAAACATTTTTCTTATGAGTATTTTTAAGGTCAATATTGTTGCCGTTAATTCTAAAGAGGAGAGTCGTTTCAGCAATGCCATAGACGCATTGGTAGATACAGGCTCCGAATTAACATGGCTCCCTGCTGAAGTTCTTGAGAAAATCGGAGTGGCTCCGGTTCGTACTCGCTCTTTCATTACAGCAACAAAACAAACGGTAATTCGAAAAATAGGATATGCTATTTTACGCTCAGAAGGTTTTGAAACTATTGATGAAGTCGTATTTGCCGAACCCGGAGATATGACGCTCTTAGGTGTCCGGACCATAGAAGGATTTGGAGTAGCCGTGGATAATATCGCTCATCGTTTTGTGGTACAATCAACTCTTGCAGTAACTACAAAAAAACATTTTAACAGAATATAAATTTTAAAAAAATTAGGAAATGATAAAAACATACAAAACACAGAGTAAAATAAGAATAAAAGCGCTTATTGCCGGTGCTTTGCTTTTGCTTTGTAGCACCGGGAATGGGTTTGCTGCAATGTTAATCATTAATTGGAGATGATGGTTTTTAATAGAAAATAAAAATAAATGAAATTATCAGAGCATGCAAAAAGTAAACTTGAAATATACAATGTACCCGGGTATGAAATTATTGAAGCATGCGATAAACCCATTTATGAATTGTACGATGAAAATGAAGAAGCGCGTATTAAAATAATCAAAATTGAAGAGGTGATTTTTGCAGTTGTATTCAACAAGAAAACACAAACAATAATCACTGTTTACAGAACAGATATCAAAACAATAAATAATAGATTAAAAAATAAAAGATGGATTTAACACTTGATTATAAAACATTTAAAAAGAGCGTTGACAGCAAAACCGGCAATATTCTGTTTTATAGAGACGATATAAAAGGACTGCCCGATAAGGTCTATCAGGGCGATGGATTTACAGTGGAAATAAAAAACAACCAGGTTTATCTGATTGACATTTTTAATGCTGAAAAAATACTGAATAACCTGCTGAAAAGCGTTAAAACAGAAGTGGCAAAAAATATAATTTGCGAACCGGAAACGAAGTACAGGAAAACAGAGAAAAAGGGGAAATGACTGAGGGAGACAAGGCGAACTGGCGATATAGCTCGTAGATCTTGCATTATGGTAAAAAGTCAGCATCCCCCAATTATCTGCGGGTAGCGGAGAAACGGGATGAACTGCCAGCAGGGTGCAGAGGGTAAGCGGTTCGTAGTTCGTAAGCGTTGCATTGAGTTTGTCGAAATGTTCGTAATATTTGTTCGTACTTCGGTGGGGTATGTGAGAATATTGAATAATGTTTGACTAACGGAAAAATATTGTTGATAAACTATTAATATTTAATAACATAAATTCCCGGTTTACCGTAACATTTATTGAAAATAAAAGTATAAAGGGGTAAAGAGAGCAGATTTTCCTGAAAATTATGAAGAAAAATATACCGGTAACTTTTAAAAAATGAAAACAAAGGAACAACATATTACTGGCGCCCGCAGATATCTGAAAAATGCCCGCGATATTCTCAAAAACAAAGCAGGTAACGGAGTGCCAGGTTATTATGCAGATGCAAAATATGTGAAGATGGCTTGTTATACTGCGTGGAGCTGAGTATTAGTTGCGATGGACGCTAAAGTTCCGGAACCTCCGAAAGGTACAAGGAAATCAGTGGAAACATACAAAAAATACCTTGCGGTGCGAAACCGGAAAATATTTAACGATTTTGTTGCGGCTTATCAGCATCTACATCTTTGGGGAGGTTACGATGGCAATTTATACAAAAAAACAACGCAAGCAGAACTCGAACTGGCTGAAAATATTATTGACTGGTGTAATAAAAATTAAAAAATAAACAAATGAAAAAACTTTACAAATT
>PCSS01000339.1 GCA_002771395.1 Bacteroidetes bacterium CG23_combo_of_CG06-09_8_20_14_all_32_9
GTCTTCATCAATCCTATCAATCTTCTTCAATCTACATCAATCTGAGTCTTCATCAATCCTATCAATCTTCTTCAATCTACATCAATCTGAAAAATATAAGTAATTAATAATGAAACAGTAACTAAAATATAAACACATGAAACGACATAAAACCATATTTTTTTCAAGTCCCAAATTCAAAAAAAACTTGTAGCATAAGTATTGGTTCTTGAAACTTAGGG
This sequence comes from Bacteroidetes bacterium CG23_combo_of_CG06-09_8_20_14_all_32_9, assembly GCA_002771395.1. GTDB lineage: Bacteria > Bacteroidota > Bacteroidia > Bacteroidales > GWA2-32-17 > GWA2-32-17. The sequence goes on from PCSS01000339.1 coordinate 222, forward strand.
TTTTGAGCTTTTAACAAATGTGCAAATTTATTACGTTTTCAATAAACGTGGTCTAATTATTATAGAGGACTTCTAAAAATTAGATTTTTCGAGGCGGACAAGATTAAAACCGGAGTAGAGACACAAGTCCGTGTGTCTCTATAGTTGTAAATGAAGATTTTAAAATTGAATCTCAACGAAAAAAAGCAATTTTTAGAAGTCGCGTATAGAAAAATGAATTTAATGTAAATAGTAAAATGAAAGTATTAATGTTTGGCTGGGAGTTTCCACCGCATATAACCGGCGGATTAGGAACAGCTTGTTACGGGCTTGTTAAAGGGCTTGCTAAACAAAATGTTGACATAGTTTTTGTAGTTCCCCGTTTATTTGGTGACGAAGACAACCGCTCAGTTTTTCTGTGCGATGCCGGCGAAGTTGAAATTAACGAACGAAACTTTAGTTACGAAGAATACTGGAAGCATATTTTATACTACGAAATTGGCTCTAACCTTATTCCTTACGTTACCGAGGAAGATTTTATGCAATTGGTTGAGGAAAGTAATCTTGAAAAGAAAAATAAAAAGGAAAATATTTTTAAAGCGAAATATAAGTTTTCGGGAAAATACGGACCAAATTTATATGCAGAAGTTGGTCGGTACGCTTTGGTTGCCTCGGTTATGGCTAAAGAACACCGGCACGATGTTATTCATGCCCACGACTGGCTTACTTATCCTGCCGGAATTGCGGCAAAAAAAACATCAGGGAAGCCATTGGTAATTCATGTACATGCAACAGAATTTGACCGTAGCGGCGAAAATATCAACCAATTTGTTTATGATGTTGAAAAAAAGGGAATGGAGGTAGCCGACAGAATTATAACCGTAAGTAACTATACACGAAACATTGTTATTGAGCGATATGGAATAAACCCCGATAAAGTTATAACAGTACACAACGGTGTTGAAAGTCTCGGTAACGAAAACATCTCTCAAAATAAAGGATTTCCCGAAAAACTTGTTTCTTTTCTTGGTCGTGTTACCTTTCAAAAAGGTCCCGATTATTTTGTTGAAGCCGCCAACATGGTGCTTCAGAAAGATAATAATGTAAGGTTTGTGATGGCAGGCAGCGGCGATATGCTTTATCGTATGATACGACGCGTCGGACAACTCGGCATTAGTAATCGGTTTCAGTTTGCCGGATTTTTAAAAGGCGATGATGTAAACCGACTTTTTGCTATCAGTGATGTATATGTAATGCCATCGGTTTCCGAACCGTTTGGTATTTCACCGCTTGAGGCAATGCGTTCGAGCGTGCCTGTTATTATTTCAAAACAATCGGGTGTCGCCGAAGTGCTTAAATATGCCATAAAAGTTGATTTCTGGAATGTTGAAGCCTTATCGGATGCCATTTATGGACTTCTGAATTACCAAGGACTTACAAAAATGTTTCGCAAATATGGATGCGAAGAAGTTGATAATTTAAAATGGGATAACGCTGCACAAAATGTAAAAAAAGTATATGAATCAATTGTAGGAATTCTAAACCAATAATAATGAGAACTATTTGTTTCTATTTTCAGGTACATCAACCTTTCAGACTACGCCGATACAGGTTTTTTGATATTGGCAATAATCACAATTATTACGATGAATTTGCAAACCGTAGCATAATGCAAAAAGTGGCTAATAAATGCTATTTGCCCACTAATCAACTTATGTATGAGTTAATTAAAGAATATGGGAGCAGGTTTCGCATAAGTTATTCTATTTCAGGTACTGCACTCGACCAGTTCGAAATGTACACACCCGAAGTTATTGAAAGTTTCCGTAGATTAGTTTCTACAGGATGCGTAGAACTTCTAAGCGAAACTTATTCGCACAGCCTTTCGTCGCTTCGCAATAAAGAAGAATTTGTAAATCAGGTAAAACTTCATAGTAAAAAAATTGAACGGATTTTTGGAGTAAAACCAACTGTCTTTCGTAACACAGAGTTAATTTACAGCGATGGAATCGGTGAAATGGCTAACGAAATGGGCTATAAAGCTATTTTAACCGAAGGAGCAAAACAAATTCTGGGATGGAAATCGCCCAATTATTTATATTGTAACGCCATCAATCCTAAATTAAAAGTGCTTTTAAAGAACTTCAGATTAAGCGACGATATTGCTTTCCGTTTTTCAAACAAAGCATGGAATGAATGGCCTCTTACTACCGAAAAATATGTTGGATGGCTAAATGCTATCGATGCTAAACAGGAAATTGTTAATCTTTTTATGGATTACGAAACCTTTGGCGAACACCAGTGGACAGAAACAGGTATTTTTGAGTTTATGAGGTATTTACCACAAAAAGTTTTTTCCAATACGAACTTTGTGTTTATGACACCTTCTGAAATTGCCGACCATTTCGACCCGGTTTCAGCTATTCATGTGCCTTATCCTATTTCGTGGGCTGATGAAGAACGCGACCTTACTGCTTGGCTAGGTAACGAATTGCAGGATGATGCTTTTAATAATCTTTATTCGTTGACAGAAAAGGTAAAACTGATGGATGACCCCGATATTCTCCGCGACTGGCAGTATTTGCAAACAAGCGACCATTTTTACTATCAATGCACCAAGTGGTTCAGCGATGGCGATGTACACAAATATTTTAACCCATTCGGCAGTCCTTATGAAGCTTTTATAAACTATATGAACATTTTAAGCGATTTTGAAATTCGCTTAAACCATGTTTTTAACCCAAAAACAGAATCACCTGTTATTGAAAGAAAAAAAGTTCCGGTATTTAAACCCTCAACAATAATTCAACCAGGAAGTGAATTGTTAATGCCTGAAAACATTCAAGACCCAAATAAAATTATCAGAAAAAAAATTGTTAAAAAGAAAAAGGTAAATAAAAATTCAACTAAAAAAGTTGAAAGAAAAAAAAACAAAGAAAAAAAATAAATATTGTAAATTAATTTGATTTATAATATCTTATAACTTAAAATGCACTGAATAACAGAGATATTAAAAAAATTAATAACATTGCTAAATAAAAAAACAGGAAATAATTTTGTGTTTATTTTGTATTATTTTACGGAATTATAAAGTAATTGGTATTCCTGTATAAGATTTTTATCAAATTGTTAAAAATTTTTTAATAAATTTGTTTAATTTAAAAATATTCATAAATTTGGGCGTGTAATTATACAATATAATCACCAATAATGACATAATGTTATTCTTATCACCCGATAAAATCAGGAATATAATTAAAAGCGGAGGATTAAATTATGAAAATCACATTTGATGAAAATGTAAAACATGAAATATTGGATTTATTTGATAAATCTGTTGATGAAGAAGAATATATTGTTGAAAAATCTAATCCAAAACAAAGAGTTCTAACTTTTGATGGACAAGAAATTAAAATAGATGAATTTGGAGGTATAAAATCAGGTTCAGAAGTTTTTATTAAAAAGGATTTAGTTTCTCTTATGAAATTAAGCAAAATCTGCGGGAAAAAATTAGGACATGAGTAGTAATAACAATTTAAAATCTATACAAGATGGAACATCAGATTTTTTCTTTATTCACTTGGCTTGTCCCTTTAATAATTATTGTAGGAATATGGGATATCGTATGGAAATTAATTGCAATGTGGAAAGCCGCACGTGTTAATCATTTGGCTTGGTTCATTTGTATTGCAATTTTTAATACCATAGGAATTTTACCAATTATTTACATTTTAATACACCGAAAAAAAGAATGTTGAATTCATTAAATGTTTTTTCAATTCTGTTTAAAAAATTTACTTTATTCTTTCTATAATCCTCCCTGTTGCTCCTATCCCTGCTTCAACAAAAGTTTTAGAAATTTTTGAGGTTCTTTGGTAGTATTCTTCGTTTTTAAACAACTCGTTAAACTGTTGTTCAATTTCTTTACTTGTATTTACACTAAAAGCTCCTTTTTCGGAAATTAAACTTACAGCTTCCGAAAATTTCTTATAATTTGGCCCAAAAAATACAGGCAATCCATAAACCGTTGCTTCCAAAATGTTGTGAATTCCCTTTCCAAAACCCCCGCCTATATACGCAATATAGCCATATCTGTACAAAGACGAAAGCATGCCTACATTATCAATCAATAAAACTCTTGAAATATTTAAATCGCTTTCTTTTGCTTTTGAAAATCTGACAGTTGGAATAGTAATCCTTTTTTCGGTTTTGCTTAAATCCGCTTCATTTATTTCGTGAGGAGCTATAATAAATTTTACATTTTGTGGTGCATTGTTAATATATGGAATCAAAATTTCCTCATCTTTATACCAGGCTGAACCAACGACCACAACTTTAAAGCCTTCAGAAAACTCTTTGGCTTCGGCGATAATTTTAGCGTTTGCAGCAATCTCAAAAACCCTGTCGAAACGAGTATCACCAACAATAGTAACGTGCTTAATATTTATTGAATTAAGAATTAAAAACGAATTTTCATCCTGCACAAAAATGTGTGTAAAATACTTTAGCATATTCCGGTACCAGCCTCCGTACCATTTAAAAAACAATTGTTCGTTGCGGAAAATTGCAGAAATCAGGTAAACAGGTACTTTGTTTTTGTGAAGTACTTTTAAAAAGTTATACCAAAATTCGTATTTTACAAAAACAACTTTTTGAGGGTTAACAATGTTTAAAAAACATTTTACATTCTTAAGAGTATCTAATGGAAGATAAAAAACCCAATCGGCGCCGTTATAATTTTTCCCGATTTCATATCCCGAAGGGGAAAAAAATGTGAGCAGGATTTTTTGCTCAGGATTAAGTTTTCGGTATGCTTCAATTACAGGTCGCCCTTGTTCAAACTCGCCCAAAGAGGCACAATGAAACCATATAATACCGGAATGTTGGTTAACAGCTTTCTTTAATTTTTCAAATAATTTTTTTCTGCCGCTAATCCATGCTTTAGCTTTGATATTAAATAGTGAGACACAAACAATTGCTAAATAATACAATCTTATTACAGCACAATAAAATACTTGCATGCTATCAATAATAATAATATTTATCGGGAACACGACTATAAATGGGAAATATCCAACCTGCTTTAATCGAGTAAAGCAAATCGATGCGTTCCTGGGTATCTTTTTTCATAAGTGAGTAATCGTAACTGCGTCCGCTTTTTGTAAATCCCTGGTAAAGTTCAACTCCGGCATAAAAATTCATTAACTGATTTTGGCTAAAATACATATAACCAATAAATTCAGTTGCACTAAATCCATAGCTCATTTTATCGTAACCTTTTTTATAATCGCCAAGAATTTGAGGAGTGTTATTTCCATCATTTTCAATGCGTATTTTATGCTGAAGAATGCCACCACCTGCCATTACAATAATTCCGCTGTTAGGATTTTTCTTACAAAGCGGGAAAATTTTTCCGGTTCTTGCCCCGGCAAAATATCCGCGTTCAAAAGTTCTGATTTTGGCATATTCTCCGTATTCGTTAATCAACGAGCCATTTGATGTTTCAATACTATCGAAAATATGTGTAGCATCGCCTCTTAACTGGTTTCCAAAAATATAGCCTGCATTCAGTTCTATAATATAATTATTTTTAAGTTTTAACATA
>PCSS01000326.1:0-5498 GCA_002771395.1 Bacteroidetes bacterium CG23_combo_of_CG06-09_8_20_14_all_32_9
TAGCGAAGCGATCTCACGAACACCTATAAAAAAATAATTAAAATTGTGAGTAATTTTAAAATTGAAGTTCAACAAAGAAAAAGCAATTTTTAGAAGTCCCGTTATGCAACCCATTAATCCATTAACTTATCTGCCAATATTATTCATTCTTATTTTTTTTTTGACGGGTATTGTATCAATTCATTAATTTCTGCTTCGCTTAGTTTTTTAACATTGGTTACTATAAAGTTATTCATTAAAAACTGACCGTATTGGTTACATTCATCAATGGCATTCGAAAAAGCTTCTTTTAAAGAAGCATCAAGTGGAACTAAAACTAATAATGTGAAAAATTTACTGTAAAAAAGAAACTGTTCTGGCTGACAGTTATTTTTTTTAAGAACAGTATCAAACTCATTAAAAATTACTTTTTTACTGGTATCATCAAAAGTAAAACCTTCATTTAAAAATACTACAATAAAATACCTTAACTTATTATTCTTTCCGCCTAATGCTGAAGAAATAAGAATACGATTTTGTTCTAAAAGAGAACTCTCTAACAACATACGACTTTCAAATAAAGCAAGTTTTGCCCAATTGTTAAGTTCTTTATCAGGATTTTGTGAATATTTTTCAATTGCACGAAATGCTTCAGGTTTATCTATTAAAGCCAAATTTGATAATATTTCTTTTTTTGTTATTAAAGGCGTTTCGGCAATAAAAAGTAATTCTTTACTTAATAGAACATCTTTAATATCATTAACTTTATTTTTCCTTTTTAAGAACTCAAAATATTCCATTTGAATTTCTATAGGAATTTGCTCCTCTATAATTGCAAATTTATCAGGGCTTTGTCCTAATAACTCATTAATTTTACTATAAATATTATCATTTTCCATTCATCACATATTTATGCAAATATACAATATTGTTTCATCATTTCACACCTGTAAATAATTTTGCGAAGTAAAATCGCTTTGCTGTCATTCGGTTGTCATTCGCTCTGCTATTATTATGTTGTTAGTACAATAAATGACTACTGAATGACCATTGAATTACTATTGAATGGCTATTGAATGACTATTGGATGATTACAAAATAAGGTTATCAGATAAATTTTATTCTGCCGAAATATAATTTTATTTTTGTATTAGCGTTTATGCAATTAAAATGAGTGTATTTACATTTCTAATAAGTCGTAAATTTTTTATCCATCTTGGGTTGGCAATTGGCATTTCGGGGCTTTTGCTATTATTAAGTTTTTTTTCAATTAACCTTTATACTCATCATGGCGAAGCTATTTCGGTACCCGATTTTAGTTGTCTTACTTTTGAGCAGGCTCAACGAATGGCAGAAAACAAAGATTTGCGTGTAGAAATTTCCGATTCGGTTCATTTTCAGGATAAAGAAAAAGGCACTGTTGTTTCGCAGGAACCTGTAGCCAATAGCAAAGTAAAAACCGGACGAACCATTTACCTTATAATAAATGGCATGGAATCTGAAAAAGTATCAATGCCCGACCTTACGGGAATTTCTGTAAGACAAGCCACTTCCGATGCCGAGATTTTCGGATTAAAAATTGGTAAACTGCGTTATGTTCCCGATATATCAACAACTGTTCTTGAACAATATTTTAAAGGCAAGGCGATTACACCTAATACAATGGTTTTAAAAAATTCAATAATCGATTTAGTTGTTGGCAAAGGCGAAAGCAACGAAAGTACATTTATTCCCGATGTGTTAGGATTAACAACCAATGAAGCCGAACAAAAAATTTCTTTACTATCATTAAATATTGGCGTAACAGTTTACGACAAAACCGTTAAAACAAATAGCGATTCCGCTAAGGCAAGAATTTGGAAACAACATCCTAAAGCCGGTAACGAAAGTGAAATTAAATTAGGCAGTTACATTGATATTTGGCTTACTTTAGATAACGACTTAATTCCAGAATCGCCAACCCAAAATACTAAACCCGATGACATCTAAAAAAATAATTTTACAGTTATTTGTATTTTTATCTTCTGCATTTTTTGCCAAAGCGCAGGTTGTGCTTATGCCTTTGCAAACCAATCCCGTAATTGAAAAATATATTAAAGAAAATGGTGAAAATCTTAAATCAACTCTTGCTAATGATACCATTTCATTGCCTTTTTTCGACGATTTTGCAAAAGAAGCCGTTTACCCCGACAACTCCAATTGGTTAGATAGTGAAGTGTTTATAAATCAAACTTTTGGCAATAATCCACCTTCAATTGGGGTTGCAACTTTTGATGCTCTGAATTTAGCCGGTGAACTTCATTCTGATGCTAGTTCCGATGGATTTATAAGCGACACATTAACATCAAAACCAATAAATCTGGTTAATTATACTGAAAAAAATCCACTGTTAATTTCATCAGCATTACTTTACTATTTTCAAACTTCTACAGGTACATATTTTTCCGCCGACTCGCTTTTTTATGTTTATGGCGGAAATATTTTTAATTGTATGACAGACCCTTTTACCTATAATATTGACGAACTTATTTATTACGGATACGGATACATTGATGTAAGCGATTCACTTTATACTTACGATTCAATTTCAGGCATTTATTCTCATATTGATAAATATTTCAATTTTACTTTTTCACCTTCCGATTCGCTTTATATGAGTTTTTATTATCAGCCTCAGGGACTTGGGGGAAACGACCCCCAGCCAAACGATTCACTCGTTCTTGAATTTAAAATTCCAGGTAATTCGTGGAAGCATATCTGGTCGGTACCCGGTTCTGCTGATAAGCCATTTAAGCAAGTACTTATTCCTATTTCAGATTCTATGTATTTTGTAAAAGGATTTCAGTTCAGATTTAAAAATTATGCAAGCATTGCCATATACCAACCAGGTTATGATGGTTTTGCTTGTAATGTTGATATATGGAATATTGATTATGTAAAAATTGCAAAAAACAGAAGTATTACCGATACTATTTATGATGATGTCGCTTTTGTATATAATGTAACTTCGTTTTTAAAAGATTATGAGTCAGTTCCATGGAACCATTATAAAAGTATTACAGAATTTAAAGACGACACATTAAATTTCTTCTATAGAAACTTAAGCGACTCAACTAAAAATATTAAACGGCATTATAAGGTAACCAACAAAACTTCAAACTCAATTATACTTAATCGTACTTTAGGAAATGAAAACATTGCTCCATTTTCGGATTTTAATTTTATACAAACCGATACTTCAAACTATTTTCCTTTTACCACTGCCGACAATGCCGATTTTGAAGTAAAAATCAGTCAAACCTCAAGTACACTTAACATTCATGCACCATATCGCTGGAACGACACATTAAAATATCATCAGAAATTTGAAAATTATTATGCTTACGACGATGGTATACCCGAATACGGCTTTGATATTGTAGGAGGTAATCCTAATACTGTCTGTAAAGTGGCTTTTAAGTTTTACACTTTAAAACCTGATACTTTACGGGGAGTTTACATGTTTTTTAACCGAAAAATAAATTACACCGCTCATCAAAAAAAATTCTACATTACTGTTTGGAACGAAATAGCCGGAAAACCAAATCAGATTATTTACAGGAGTAAGATTGGCGAAGAACCTGAATATCATGGATTAAATGAATTTTATTATTATCCATTAGATTCCCCTGTCTTTATTACTAATACTTTTTTTATTGGTTATACTCATGTGGGGTATGATGATTATTTGAATTTAGGTTTTGACCTTAGTTATGACGCATCATCTAAAGTATTTTATGACTTTCAGGGGTTCTGGCAAAATTATCCTTTCGCTGGTACTCCTATGCTTCGCCCGGTTTTCAGTATGCTACCCATTGAAGAAATTAATGAAATTACAGTAACATCTGAAATTACCATTTATCCAAACCCTGCATCAGATTATATAAATATACATTCACCTGCCGATTTCCGTTTTCAGATTCTTGATATTACCGGAAGAATTGTTTTAGAGACAATTGCAGAAAATAAACAAATAAATGTTTCACAAATTCCTTCCGGAATTTATATTTTAAGAGGTATAAACCAACAAACTCAATTCACCCGAAAACTCATAATCAACAGATAATTACCGATGCAAGACGAGGAAGATATTCGGCAAAATGAAGATTTAAGCGAACTTTTTGAGCATTTCAAAATTATTGTTGATAAAGGGCAATCGTTACTCAGAATTGATAAATTTTTAGGATTACGATTAGAAAATGTTTCAAGAAACAGGATTCAGAGTGCTGCTGCTGCAAATTGTATTTTAGTTAACAAAAAACCTGTAAAATCAAATTATAAAGTAAAACCATCTGATGTAATTTCAGTTGTACTTCCCTATCCGCCATGTGAAACCGAAATTCTTCCCCAAAATATTCCAATTTATATTGTTTATGAAGATGATGACATACTAATTGTTAATAAGCCCGCCGGAATGGTTGTTCATCCTGCAAAAGGAAATTACACCGAAACTCTTGTGAACGCTTTGCTATGGCATTTTAAAGATTTACCCCTTTTTAAAACAGGACAAATAAGACCTGGCTTGGTTCATCGCATTGATAAAGACACATCTGGTTTACTTGTAATTGCAAAAAATGAAACTGCACAAACTATACTTGCCAAACAATTTTATGATAAAACCACCGAACGTACTTATAATGCCTTTGTATGGGGTATTTTTAACAATAAATCGGGAACTATTACAGGAAACATTGGACGCTCACCCCGCGACAGAAAAAAAATGGCGATTTTTCCCGATGGAGACTATGGCAAACATGCAGTTACACATTATAAAGTAATTGAAGATTATAGATATACTTCATTACTTGAATGTAAACTTGATACCGGAAGAACACATCAAATAAGAGCTCATTTTGAATATATTAAACACCCTTTGTTTAACGATGCAAGATATGGCGGCAATAAAATTATTAAAGGAAATACCTTTACAAAATACCGCCAGTTTGTTGAAAACTGTTTTAAAATTTGTCCCCGTCAGGCACTTCATGCTAAGTCGATAGGTTTTTACCATCCAACTACTAAAAAACGCCTTTTTTTTGACTCAAATTTACCCGATGATATGCAAAATTTAATAGAAAAATGGAAAAATTACGTTATAAATAACTGATATATATCAATATAAAAATATATAAAAATATTTTACATTTTTTGAATAATGATAAAAATAATAATTTACATTTGCACCGTTAAATAAAAATTTAAAACCCTATGAAAAAACTTTTCGGATTTTTAATGATTGCAGGAATGATGTCATTCGTTGCATGTGAACCAAGTGCTGAAGAAAAAGCTGCTGAACAGGCACGTCTTGATTCAATTAAAGATGATTCAATTGCTAAAGTTGAACAAGCGCGTAACGATTCAATTGCTAAAGTTGAACAAGCGCGTAACGATTCAATTGCTAAAGTTGAACAAGCGCGTAACGATTCAATAGCTGCTGCTGAAGCAAACAAAGGAAAGAAAAAAGTAAAATAATTTTATTT
>PCSS01000326.1:5526-5668 GCA_002771395.1 Bacteroidetes bacterium CG23_combo_of_CG06-09_8_20_14_all_32_9
CACAAGGTGTCAACCTTTTTTTTATTTTTTTTTTTGAACTAATCGGGCTATTATTCAGCCCTTGTTCTTTTTAACCACAGATTCATAATTCCTGATATGTCCTTAAGGGGACTTCTAAAAATACCTAATTCGTCATGCTGAA
>PCSS01000001.1 GCA_002771395.1 Bacteroidetes bacterium CG23_combo_of_CG06-09_8_20_14_all_32_9
AGCTTTATTTGCGAACCCCCAAAAGTTATTAACAATGGAAGCGCCTCCTTTTAGATATTTTTGCGTAACATGAGTTAATAATTTAAACAACCTTATTAAAGGAACAAAATTCGAAGATGTTTCTTTAGAAACAATTATTAAAGAAGCAGATGGTGGTATTTATAACAATGCTGCACAAGTATGGAACCATACATTTTATTTTGAGCAATTTAACTCAAATGCAGGAGGTGTACCAAACGGTATAATTGCTGAAAAAATAATTTCCAATTTTGGTTCCTTTGCCGAATTTAAAGAGAAATTTAATAAAGCTGCTGCAACTTTGTTCGGCTCTGGTTGGGCTTGGTTAGTTTTAAAATCGGACGGCAAACTTGATATTATTCAAACTTCAAATGCTGTAAATCCTATTCGTGAAGGATTAAAACCAATTTTAACCTGCGATGTATGGGAACATGCTTATTATTTGGATTATCAAAACCGCCGTCCCGATTATATCGAAGCTTTCTGGAAAATTATTGATTGGAAAGTAATAGAAAACAGATTATAAACTATTTGTTACAACAAATAACAATAATAATTCTGATTTCACTTTTGTTTATTGATTTTTAAAATCCGATAGCTATAGGATTTAATGTTTATACCAACTTGCATACTTAATGTAGTTGTTGGCAGTTTGTTCAATTTGACTTTTAGTTAAATCTTTGTCTATTGTTTTTATTTTTTTGGCGGGAATACCCGCGTAAACAGAGTTAGATTCAACAATTGTGTTCTCTGTTATAACAGCTCCTGCTGCAATAATTGTGTTGCTATTTATTCTAACACCGTCCATAATAATTGCACCCATGCCAATTAAAACATTGTCATTAATAGTACAACCATGAATTATTGCATTGTGTCCAATTGAAACATTATTTCCAATAATTGTAGGTGATTTGTTATAAGTAACGTGAACAATTGTGCCATCCTGAATATTAACTTTGTTTCCAATTCTAATATAATTCACATCACCACGAATAACCGTATTAAACCATACACTGCAATCGTTTCCAATAATAACATCTCCAATAATAGTCGAATTTTCAGCAAAAAAACAATCTATACCAAATTTTGGTTTGTTACCTTTAATTTCAATAAATAATGCCATTTATTTATGCTTTGTCTTTATTTATATCTGTTATCTCGTTTTTTAAAAGCGAAATAATTTTTATTAATAACTGTTCTGATTGTGAAACAAGATGAGATATTTTTTCAGTTTCTCTTGCATCGCGTGCTATAAGTTGAATTTCGTTTATTTTCGATTCAAGAAGTTTCATTCCTAAATATGCAAGTGCAGGCTTCATTTTATGAGCAATTGTTGTTATTTGTTGCCAGTTTTGTTGTTCATTTGCTGATTTCAATTGTTGCATTTCTTCAGTAGCTTTATCAATAAAGACTTTAAGCATATTGTTGACAGTCTGACGTTTACCTTTTGAAATTCCATTTAAAATTGATAAATCGAAAAGTTTTTCATCGCGCGAAATTGCTACCATATCAATATCAGAAAAATTTTCGTTATAATGCAAAAAGTTTGCTTTCGACATCCCAAGCAAATTGGCAATTTTGTGAAATAGAACTTGCGATTTAAATGGTTTTGATATTGTGTCGTTCATGCCAATTTCAATATATTTTTGATGGTCCTGGCTATATGCATTAGCAGTAATTGCAATAATAGGAGTTTCGCTCATTGGCTTTTTTAAATTGTTGCGAATGTGCTGGGTAGCTTCTATGCCGTCCATTACAGGCATTTGAATATCCATCAATACTATATCGTACCTTTTGTTATTAATTTTTTCAACAGCATCTTTTCCATTTTCTACAATATCTATTTCAAAACCCCAGTCTTCAACCATTGATTGAACTACCATTTGGTTAAAAACCTGGTCTTCGGCTAATAAAACATGAATATTATCAATAGAATGTATCGGAATAGAGTTGTCATTAGTGTTTTCAAGTAGTTCGCTTTCGTTACCAATTTCGAATTTTAAATTAAATGTGAATGTAGAACCTTTATGTGGTTCGGTATTAATATCAAGCTTACCGCCCATTAATTCAATTAGTTTATTTGAAATAACTAAACCTAATCCCGAACTTCCGTTTGTGTCGGTTGTTAATGGACGATTATTGCTAAAGCTGTTATATATTTCGGCTAATCTGTCTGATGATATTCCTTCGCCGGTATCAGAAACTTCAAAATTAAAAGTACAATTATTATTACATTCGACTTGTTTTGTAACTTTAATTTCAACTTTCCCTTTCCCTGTAAATTTTATTGCGTTTTCAACTAAATTTAAAAGTATTTGGTTTAATCGTATAGCATCTCCTTTTAAAAAATAATCTTCGCCATAAACAACATAATCGGAAAGCAATTCAATACCTTTATCTTTAACGTTATAAAATTGATTATTTATTACAGAAGAAATAACATCTTTTAAACTGAATGTGTTGTTGCATAATGTTATTTTACCCGATTCGATTTTTGAAATATCAAGCAAATCGTTAACAATTAACATTAAATTTTCGGCAGATTTAATAATAACATTAAGAAAATTAAATTGCTTTTTAGTAAGGTCAGTTTTTAGTAATAGTTCCGACATCCCAATAATAGAATTCATAGGGATTCTAAAAGCGTGACTCATGTTTGCAAGAAATACAGATTTTGCTTTGTTTGCTTCTTCGGCTCGTTTTCGGGCGATTGTTATTTCTTCTAATGCCGATTTTCGTTCACGTAAGTCGCGACCAACTAAAAACAACATTTCTTTGTTATCCCATTTACCATGCGAAAATTTGGTTTCGGCTGGGATAATTTCACCGTTAGAAGTAATATAAGGGAAAAGTGAAAGCAGTGTTTTTTCTTTTAAAGCTTTTTCAAGTGTGTTTTTTATGTCGAACGATAATTCGTTTGGGTGTAATTGATTTAGAAACATGTTATCAAGCTCGTCGTCAGAATATCCTAATTTATCGCATGATACCGGGTTGTAATGAATTATTCTGCCTTCCTTGTTTATTATAAATAACATGTCATTTATTCCTGTAAATAAACTTTGCAGATTGCTTTGGTGTTCGCGTAACAAATTTTCAAAGTCTAATCTGCCTATTATTCCACCTATTTTTGCTGTAACAGATTCGACTGTATCTAAAATAAGATTGTTAGGAGTTTCGGGCTTGTCGGAAATTAAAATTAACAAAGCAACAATTTCACGATTCAATTTTACGGGAGATGTAATAAAAGATGTAGCTTTATTTATGCTATCAAATATCAGAAATTCATCTTTACTATTTAACTTTGTTATAACATTTATATTTTCATTTAAAGTAAGTTCAACTTCTATTGAATTGGTTGCATATTTTTGTGAAATATTTTTATATGTTTCGGGTAAACCAACCTGATATTCAAAAATCAATTCGTTTTTTGGTGTTAAAAGATAAACAGCACCTCCAAAAAAATTGTCAATTCTAAGTAAATTTTCGAGTAATACATTAACTGCCTGATGAAGACTTAATGTTACACTTAATTCGTTTGCGATTTCTTTTTGTAATGTAATAAGAAATTCGGCACCTGAACCATTTTTTGCAATATTATTGTTCGCCATAATTATTGTTTTACAATAAATAAAATTTTATAAAAATAATAAATTTATTGATAATAAAAAATTAATTAGGCATCTTTCCAAATAAAAAACTTATATTTTTTACTCACAATCAACTGCCAACTGCCAACTGCTTACTGCCAACTGCCAACTGCTTACTGCCTTTGCCTACTGATTTTCAATAGCTATCGGGATTATTTTTTACGTAACATGAGTTATTTTAATCTTTTTTAGCAGTATTTTTTAAATAAACATTTAAAGCATCTTTTGCTTCTTTTAATTCTGTAATATCCATCACATTACCTATAATATATGTATTGTTTCCTTCGTTGTCGGAAATTATTTTATATTTGTCGCTAACCCACCGATAATCACCGTTTTTATGTTTTATTCTGTATTCAATTGTGCACTCCGTTTGGTTTTGCGATATAGCTTTTATCATTTTTGCAACAATATTATCTGCTTTTTCAATATCGTCGGGATGTAATAAAGCTTTTATTTCATAAGCATTCATCGAATAAAATTCTTCGGGTTTAAAACCTAATATATTATACAATGCTGAACTAATATATTCATAATTACCGGTTTTAGTGTTTAATTTGTATAAAATTTGACGGGCATTTTCTAAAATCTCTTGAAAATTAATCAGATTAGTTTTACTTTTTTCAATCAAAAGTTCGTTTTCCGAAAGCTCATAAGCTATACAAAATCCACCTGATATTGCGTTATTCGTATCGTAAACCGGAGTTAAAATTGCATTCAGATGTATTGATTTGTTTTTGTTTATAAAGTAATTATCTGTATATGTACTTTTGTTTCCTAATAAACATGTTTTAATATTCTCAATAAAATCTTTATTGTACTCTGTTTTTAACAAATTATACCCAATAATGTTATTTTTTGATAACTGGAGAATTTGTTCATATTTTTCGTTGCAATCAGTTATAATTCCGTCGTTTGTAAAATAAAACATTCCAAAAGGACTATTATCGAAAATAAGATGATAATTTTTTTCTTTTTCAAGAATTTGACGTTCTATATATTTTTTTTCAGTAATATCACGAACTATGGCAAGCAAATAGTCTTCGTTATTGAAAACAAATTTATTAAGTGTAACTTCTGCATTAAATTCTTCTTCACCGTTTCTTAAATGTTTCCAATCGAAAAACTGTGGTTTCCCGGTTAATGCAAGGTCAATTTTATTGCGGGCTAATTCACGTGAATTTTCACCATTGGGTTGTAAAGTCGGTGAAAATTTATAATGATATGGAGTGTGCATAATCAGTTCCTCTAAACTACATTTAAAAATTTCTGTAGCTTTACTATTACAATCAATAAATTTATCATCTTTCATTATAAAATATGCGTCGTTAGCTGTTTCAAATAATGTATGATATTTATTTTCTCTTTCGGTAAGCTCGTTTTCGGCAATTTTATATCTGGTAATGTTGTGTGCAATTCCCTCAATGGCAACAAGTTCACCATTTTCGTTAAAAGCAGGGATTTCTTTAATTTCGAGATAGTTTGTAGAACCATTTACATTTTTTACTTCAATTTCAAATGGGGGTTGCTTTATGTCGTTAAATGAGAGTTTTGAATGACGCTCAAAGCATTTTTCATATAATTTAGCTGCTCCAATCGTAACAAAACTATCAATAAAATCAACTTTTGAATAACCTAAAACATTTGTTATAGAAGAACTTAAATATTTGAATGGAGTATTTTTCTCGTGTCGGTAAAAAAAGTAGTCGTCTTTTAAATTATCTACAACAAGACGGTAATTTTTACGACTGGTAACTAAATCTTCTTCAAGTTTATTAAACGATTTATATGGTTTTTTCAACAAAAAATACAGCAAAACAGTAAGCGATAAAAAAATAAAAAACCATCTGTAAGTTTGTATAAAATACCAAATTACAGTATTGCTTACAGCAAAATCTATAAAGAAGTCCGAAAAAATAGAAAGTACTATAAATGTTGATAAAAAGAAAATAGTTGTAATTTTTAGTTTCCAGTTTTTATTAAAATTTATTTTCATGTGTTTATATTTTTATTAGACG
>PCSS01000366.1 GCA_002771395.1 Bacteroidetes bacterium CG23_combo_of_CG06-09_8_20_14_all_32_9
TAAAAGAAATAAACAACAAATAAAAAACATTTAACATTTAATAAAAAATTCACCCTGTTAAATAGCAAAGCTCTTGACGAAGTTCACCCTGTTAAATTCGACAAAGTCGGTGCGAAGCAATTTAAATAGGGTAAAGATTTAACAGGGTGAATTTTTTATTTCTTGTTATATGTTATGTCTCGTCCTAAAAAAAGTTTACACTTTTTGGTTAATAATCCTAATACAAATTTATCTTTTAAGTCTGCAATACTTTGATAAATCATTTTATAGTCAACATATTCTAGGTTATCCTTAATTTGTTCTAAAAAAGTAAATGTTGGATTTTTCATAAGCCTTGTTGCTAAATTCTCTATTTATTACTATCTATAATTAGTATTCGATAATTTTATGTATTATCCTAACCTTTAATTTAACTAATATCATTAATTCTACTAATAAGAAAAACATTATCTTTGTATTCGAAATACAATAACAACAAAAAATTTGAATTTATTCAAATTTTTTTAATCTATTTTTTCTTACATTTGGGTTAAAATATTCTTTCTTAAAAAAGAATGGGGTATTTAATTTATAATCAGCGAAATCATTAAATAAGTAAAACCAACTATGCATTCAATTCTAACATATAAAATTTTCAAAGGGTTCGAATTCGACTCCTTTAAAATGCAGGCACGTTTTATAATTTAAATTTATGAGTAAATCGAAAACAATTAAAGTTAAAGGAAGTGAGATTACTATTATAAAAGTAGGTAAGGAAAATTATATTTCTATTACTGATATGTTGAAGGCAAAAGACGGTGATTTTTTTATTTCAGACTGGCTTAGAAACAGAAACACTGTTGAGTTTTTAGGTATTAGGGAAAGTGTTTATAATCCCGATTTTAATTATGGCTAATTAGCCACAATTAAAATAAATTTTAAAAATAGAGTAAAATGAATAATCAAACAATAGAAGTTCAGGGAAGGCAGGTTGCTTTAATAATTAAGGCAAATCAAGATTATATTTCTTTAACTGATATAGCAAGATACAGAAATCATGCGGAACCATTTTCAATTATTAATAATTGGATGCGTAGTAGAAGTACTATTGAATTTCTTGGGTTGTGGGAAAAATTATCAAACCCCGATTTTAAACCTCTCGAATTCGATAGGTTTAAAAATGAAGCGGGAAGTAATTATTTTGTACTATCGCCACAAAGATGGATTGAATAAACAAATGCAATTCAAGCAGTATAAAATTAATAAGAAATGGGAAAAAACAAAATCATAATAGTTAAAGGGACTCCCATCGCAATTATAGAAAACCAAAAACAAGATTACATTTCTTTAACTGATATGGTAAAAGGATTTGGCGATGATACAATGATATACAGTTGGATGCGTAACCGTAATACTCTTGAATTTATTGGAATATGGGAAGAGTTAAATAATCCTGATTTTAAAGGTAACGAATTCGTTACCTTTAAAACTCAAGCCGGTTTAAACAGTTTTAATCTTACACCCCGCAAATGGATTGATGCAACAAACGCAAAAATAATAATATCATAATTTGATTATGACTAAGATTAAAAAAATAAATGTTCAGAGTATTGAAATTTCAGTAATAAGTTCGAATGGTAATGATTTCATTTGTATAACTGATATTGCAAAATCAAAAGAAGGTGAATCCCGTGCAGCCGACATTATTAAAAACTGGATTAGAAGTAGAACTACTCTTGAATTTTTAGGTACTTGGGAGCAATTAAACAATCCTGATTTTAAAGTGGTCGAATTTGACCACTTTAAAATGCAAGCAGGTTTGCCAAACTTTGTTTTAGGACCAGGAACATGGGTAGAAAAAACAAATGCAAAAGGCATTTATGTAAAGCTTGGTAAATATGGTGGTACTTATGCTCATAAAGATATTGCTTTTGAATTTTGTTCAGCCATAAGTCCTGTTTTTAAATTATTTTTAATTAAAGAATTCCAACGCCTGAAAGAAGACGAAAACTCTCGTTTAAAATTAGAATGGAACTTACAACGCACTTTGGCAAAAATAAATTACCGCATACACACTGATGCCATTAAAGAAAATCTTATACCAAAACAACTTGCACGTGAACAGGTAAATCAGATTTATGCCAACGAAGCCGATTTGCTTAATATGGCACTTTTCGGTAAAACCGCCAAACAATGGCGTGATGAAAATCCCGAAACAGATGGTAATATCAGAGATGTTGCAACCATAGAGCAACCAGTAGTTTTAAGCAATCTCGAAAGTATAAATTCAGTTTTAATACATCAGGGATTAAAGCAAAGCGAAAGATTAATTCAATTAAATAAAATTGCCATTACTCATGTGAAATTGGCTAAAATTCTGCCTAAAATTGGAGAAGGGGTTTTTGCTATTGGAAATCCTGAAGGATTAGAACAAACTTTATCTAATGGAATAATATCATCATATCGTGAGGACAAAACTTATATTCAAACTAATACTGCAATTACACATGGCAGTAGTGGAGGTCCATTATTTAACATGAAAGGTGAAGTAATAGGAATTATATCTTTGGGGAAACAGGAAGGCAGTTTGTTTTTTGCTTTAAGCATTTTGAAAATTCCATATTCGTCATGTATAAAGTAACTTTGCAACAGAAATCAGAAAAATTCCATTATCACGATATAAATAAAATTTATAAAATATGACCGAAGAATTTCTTCATTTTGTATGGCAGTTCGGGCTTTTTGAGCGAACAAATCTTAAAGCTTTTACAGGCGAAAAAATTGATATTTTACAAACAGGCAGATATAATTCCGATGCCGGCCCCGATTTTTTTAATGCCCGCATTCGCATCAATGGTATTGAATGGGCTGGAAATGTTGAAATTCACCTTCGCTCTTCGGATTGGAAAAAACACGGACATTCAAATGATTCTGCTTACAATAATGTAATTCTTCACGTTGTTGAAGAATACGATACAGATATTTTTACAAAAGAAAATGTGCCTGTTCCAACCTTGAAGTTAAATTACAATAAATCGGTTCTTGAAAATTACAGAATTCTTTATGGTTCTGTCGGTAACATAGCTTGTTCGAGATATTTACAAAACATAAGCAACGATGTTTTTAATTTTTATTTTCCTTCGCTTGCAGTTGAAAGATTAGAACAAAGAACACACAACATAAAAGAAAGTTTGATAAATAGCGGTAACAACTGGGAAGAAGTTTTTTACCGAAGTGTTGCCCGTAACTTCGGATTTAGAGTTAACAGTCAGCCTTTTGCTATGCTTGCAGAATCAATTTCACTTAAAGTACTGGCAAAGCAAAAAAACAATCTGTTACAAATTGAAGCAATCTTGTTTGGTCAATCGGGATTGCTTCCAAAAAACGCTGACCATCCATATATAAAATCACTTTGTGCCGAATATGCTTTTTTGAAATCAAAATTTACACTTGTTCCTTTGCAAAATTCAGTTTGGAAATTTTTAAGAGTCCGACCTGTAAATTTTCCTACTGTAAGAATTGCCCAGTTTGCTGCATTGGTTCATCAATCATCGGCATTATTTTCAAAAATAACAGAACAAAAGGATTTAGAATCGTTAATAAATTTATTCTCATTAAAAGCCTCATCATATTGGGATTTGCATTATGCTTTTGAAAAACCTTCACCTGATGTACCGAAATCATTGGGCAGGGAGTCAATTCAAACCATTATTATTAATACTGTTATTCCATTTATGTTTTTGTATGGAAGCGAAAAGGGAAAAAAAGAAATTTCCGACAGAGCCATAAAATTTCTTGAAATGCTTCCGGCTGAAAAAAATACAATTATAAGGCAATGGACCGGCTTAAATATTAAGGCAACAAGTGCTTTAGAATCGCAGGCACTTATTCAACTTTATAATAATTATTGTATGAACCGCAAGTGCTTGCAATGCAAGGCGGGAACAGCAATAATTCGTTCAACAAAGCAATTAATATGACAAATACAGGAAATCTTCGAACGGTTTTTTTATTGCTCGGATTGGTTCTGGGTATTATTGTTATTGGAATAGCAGGATTTATGATAATTGAAAACTACCGGCTTTTAGATGCCTTTTATATGACAATAATTACCATTGGTACAGTTGGTTTTAAAGAAGTAAATCCACTTTCAGATTCCGGTAAAATATTTACAGCCATATTAATTATTCTGAGTTTTGGAAGTTTTGGATATGTTATTACTAACTTTACAAAGTTTATGTTTGAGGGAATTTTAAAAATTATTTTAATACTCAAAAGTGAAAAAGAAAATTTCGCAACTTAACGGGCACATTATTGTTTGCGGCTTTGGCAACAACGGAACAGAAACTGTTCGTGAATTGCTTGAACATAATAAAAAAGTTGTTATTGTTGAAAAATCTCACGAAATGATAGCACGTGCTCAGCAAAATCCCGATATGTTATATATTGAGGGAGATGCAACCAATGAAAATGTGCTTCGTGAAACAAATATTGAATCGGCAAAAGCACTAATAACAACAATGCCAAACGATGCCGATAATCTTTATGTTGTTCTTACTGCCCGTGAATTAAATCAAAATATTACCATAGTTTCAAGGGCAAGTGATGACAATTCTATAAAAAAATTAAAACGTGCAGGAGCCAATAATGTAATTATGCCCGACAGGATTGGTGGAAACCGCATGGCAAAACTTGTTGTGCAGCCCGATGTTGTTGAATTTATGGAATACATTTTTTTGCAGCAAAAACGCGACATTAAGGTTGATGAAGTTTCGTGCTCACATTCGATTTTTATTAATAACTCTATTCGCGAATTAGATATGCGTGATGCTTCAGGCGCAAATATTCTTGGAATCCGTACTGGTGACGGAAATTATATAATAAATCCATCGGCAGATACCATTATTCACAGCGACGATAAGTTATTTGTTTTAGGAAGCCCGCAACAAAACGAAAAACTTAGAGAAGTATTAAAAAGTACCGAATAATAAATAAATCCTAATTCTTAAATCCTGATTCCCAAATCTTAATAATGAATTACGTTCGTCCTAAAAAAAGTCTTGGACAGCATTTTTTAATTGACCAAAATATTGCCCGAAAAATTGTTGAAAGTCTAAACTATTCCGGTAATATTCTTGAAATTGGTCCCGGTAAAGGAATGCTTACAAAATATCTTCTCGAAAAATATAATAACAATCTTAAAATTATAGAAATAGATAAAAAATATGTTGATTTTTTGAAAAATAATTTTAGATTAAAACCCGAACAATTAATTTATTCCGACTTTTTAACAATAGATATAAAAAGTGTGTTTCCAGGAGATTTTGCAATAATTGGCAATTTCCCATACAACATAGGCAGTCAGATATTTTTCAGAGTTCTGCAATATCGCAATCAGGTTAATGAGGTTGTGTGCATGATACAACGCGAAGTAGCTCATCGCATTGTTGAAAAACCCGGAAGTCGTGTTTATGGAATTTTAAGCGTTCTTTTACAAACATTTTACAAAATTGATTATTTGTTTACTGTTAATGAAAAAGTTTTTTCACCACCACCAAAAGTTAAATCGGCAGTAATAAGACTTATACGAAACAACTGTAAAAAACCTGATTGTAACGAAGACTTGTTCTTTTTGGTTGTTAAAACTGCATTTAATCAACGGCGAAAAACATTATCTAATAGTCTTAAAAGTCTTTATTTGAGAAAAGAT
>PCSS01000091.1:0-147 GCA_002771395.1 Bacteroidetes bacterium CG23_combo_of_CG06-09_8_20_14_all_32_9
TTTAATTTTATTTTCAAGGTGTTCGTGAGATCGCTTCGCTAAGTTCTCATTTACAACAGTAAACTCCGGCTTTGAAAAATTCGCAAGCCTCGAAAAATCTAATTTTTAGAACCCCTCTTTATTCTATAATAAGTTTTCCGCTGCCAA
>PCSS01000091.1:162-5580 GCA_002771395.1 Bacteroidetes bacterium CG23_combo_of_CG06-09_8_20_14_all_32_9
TAAGAATTTCATACAGATATATTCCAGCCGGTAAACCTTTACGTCTTATTACATACTGTGAACCGGAAAAAGTAAAGTGCCCGGCAACTTTGCCTGTTGCATTGTAAAGTTGTATTTCAACAGGTTGATTTAACTGTAATCCTTCAATGGTAAATATAGCCGATTGGTAAACAGGATTAGGATAAACGGTAACCTTAACGGTGTTTGCTGAAAGTTCTGAGATACCGACAGGAGAAGGGTCGTATTCCCATAAATCATTATCAAACCCGTTGAAGTAGGGTGACTGGGTAAAAGTGTGGCCAGTACCGATATATCCTTTCATACCGATAGAAAAACCCACAGCGCCTTCTCTTACCGCACCTGTAAGACTATCTACCTGAATCCATGTATTATTTTGCATGTCATATTTCCAAAAATCTTTTGTAGTATTGCAAGACCCCGTAGTATCTTGTCCTGTACCGATGTATCCTTCTTTGCCGATTGAAAAACTGCTGGGACAAATTCTTTTTTGTCCTGCATAATCGGCCTTTTGTGACCAAGTATCAGTTGCAGGGTTATATTCCCAGAAATCTTTAGAATAGTGGACATACGTGCCTACTGTATCTACAAGATAGCCGCATCCAATATAACCTTTATTAAGGTATTTAAAAGCTGTAGCATGGGCTCTTGCCGTTCCGCCGAAATCGGTTTTTTGTGTCCAAGTATCAGTTGCAGGGTCATATTCCCAGAAATCTTTATAATAGTTTGGGTCGCAACGTCCTGTTCCTATATAGCCTTTTGAAGTGGTAGAAAAACCTACGGCTCCGAATCTTGGCGCTCCCGGGAAAGGTGCCTTTTGTGTCCATGCATTAGCTGTCGTATCGTATTCCCAGAAATCTGTCATACCCACATTGGTGTTGCCATCGGTTCCTGTTCCGATATATCCTTTTGAACCGATAGAAAAGCCCACGGCAAAAAGTCTATCCTGTCCGCCAACATTGGCTTTTTGTGTCCATGTGTTATAGTAAGGAGAAGCAGGGTCACCATCCCATTCCCAGAAATCTTTTGTACCTCCGCCAAAGTCAATCGTTCCTGTTCCGATATATCCTTTTGTGCCGATAGAAAAACCTACAGCATAACACCTTGCTGTTCCTCCAAAGTCGGCTTTTTGTGTCCATGCACCCTGGGCGTAACAGAAAGCAGGTTGCAGGTAGCAGGTTGCAGCCGATACCAAAGTCAATAATAAAATTTTTGTTTTCATAAAATAACCTCTTTTAAAAACAGTAATATAAAATCTGAATTAATTAACATAGGGATTATATTTTAGAACAAAGATAGGTCTTTTTTTTTGATATAATCCCCAATATAATTATGTAAAATATATAAAAGAAAGAAATGCCTGTCAATACCTATTAATAGGTATTTTTATTTACCTATCAGCAGTGATAAAATATTGAAAAGTAAGAAAATGATTTGTATAAAACTAATACTAAATCAGGCGATTAAAGATAGCAAATTTAATAAGACCTACGAGGGTTCCGGAATTGGTCTTATGGAGAATATGTTTACGGTGAGTATCAACGGTAAACTTACTGATGAACAATTTTGATGCAATCTCTGAACTTGAATATTCCTGGCATATCAGTTTAAGTATTTCCAGTTCTCTGGAAGTAAGATTTTTTGTTTGTTCTTTTTGTTTATTTTCAATTTTTATATTATCCATTAATATTGAAACCATTTCATTACAATAATAAGTACCATTATCAGAAATTTTGGTAATTGCATTAATCAGTTCCTGTGTACCGGTATTCTTCAGAATATACCCTTCGGCTTCGGAATGTATTATTTCGTTAATAATTCCATAGTCATTGTACATAGTAACGACCAGGACTTTAATTTGCGGAAATTCTTTTTTAATTAACCTGGTTAATTCAACTCCTGACATTTCCGGCATACTAATATCCGTCATTACAATATCAATTTTTCTGCTGTATAAAACTTCAAGTGCCTGTTTGCCGTTTAGCGCTTCAGCAACTATTTTAATATTTTTTACTTTACTCAATAACAGTTTGATGCCATCAATAAACATCTGATGGTCGTCCACTATCATCACTTCCACAGGGGAATTTTTAATTTCGTTCATTTGCCGATAAATATTAAATGTTCAGGAAACGTTATGAAAATGAATATCTATAGAAGTTCCGCTGCCAGGTTCAGCATCAATTTTAATGGTGCCGTTAAGCATTGCAACTCGTGAAAAAATATTTTTCCATCCCATACCTGTGCTTTTTTCAATTTGTGTAATATCAAAACCTTTACCATTTTCACATACATTAAGTTTTACAGAATTATTATCCCTTAAAAGAATAATATTTACTTGCGTTGCTTCGGCATGTCTGATAATATTGCTCAGTACTTCCTGAATAATCCTGTAAATTGCTATTTCGTATGATTCGGATAATCTGGAATCAAACCCTGTCTGATTCAGTTCAATTTTTATTTGTGCCGATTTATTGATTTTCGCAATCAGTTCTTTTGCAGCAGGAATCAGTCCCAGTTTTATTAAAGCACCGGGCATGATATTATGAGAAATATTCCGTGCTTCCATGCACGATTCGTCAATAAGGGCGATAGCTGTTTTAAGTATTTCGGGTGCTGAACTGTCTTTATCATGAATGATATCTTCCAATCCCGCCATGTTTAATCTTGCTGTGGAGAGCATCTGCCCCAGGCTGTCGTGCAAATCTTCAGCAATTCTTTTTCTTTCTCTCTCCCCTGCTTCAATAACCTCTTTAAACCTGAGTTTTTGTTGTTCTGCTATGGCTTCGGTCATCAGTAATTTTTGTTTATGACGATAACGGTTGTATCCTATAAAAAATAACAGAATTATTACGCATAAGGACGATACTGATAAGATGATTCCGAGTAATATCCATAGTTCCTGATCTTTTGTTTTTTGATTAAGCAATATTATTTCTTTTTCTTTTTTTTCGGTTTCGTACCGGGTTTGTATTTCTATCAGTTTTTTCCGGCTTTCTTCGTTCAACAAACTGTCATCTGCCTGTTTATGCATCCTGAGGTATTCATAAGCCATTGAGTAATTACATAAGCTGTCATAAGCCTCTGAAAGATTTCGGTAAACAAGGCTTAAATCTTTTTTTGAGTCCGTTTTTTCGGCTATTACCAGTGCCTTTTGTAAGTATTCAACAGCTTTTTGAAAATTACGCAGTTCAATATTTATACTACCGATATTATTTAAACAGTACATACTATTTTTCTTATCTCCGAGTTCTTCATATAATCTTAATGACTCCTGAAAATATTTCAGGGCATAAATGTAATTACCCTGATAAAAATAAATACTTCCGATATTGCTTAAACTCCCTGAAATGTCTGATTTGGAACCTATTTTTTTAGAAATCTTTAAGGATTTCTGATAATATTCAAAAGCCATAGTGTAATTTGCCTGGTAATTATAAATATTTCCGATATTGTTAAAACAACTAGTAACACCAATATCGTCTCCTATATCTTCCGAAATATTCAGAGATTTCTGATAATATTCAATTGCTTTGGGATAATTCGCCTGGGCAGAATAGATATTTCCGATATTGTTAAGGCAAGCTGAAATATCCATTTTATTGCCATATTCTTCAGCAGTTTCCAGAGCTTTCCAGTAATTTTGAAAAGCGGCTTCATAATTACCTTGTCCGTAATATACATATCCGATATTGCGATAGCACTTCATCATTCCTTTCTTACCCGACAAAACTTCTGAAGCATCGGACGAATGCGAGAGCTTAATAGCAATCTGTAATCCATGTTATCCCAATTGCATCGCCTTTTCTGGGTATGTCTCCGCAAGGTTGTAACATAGAATGGATAAAATATTTACCCTGGAAGTGTCATATTTTACGGTTTTCAGGACATTAATAAGGCTGTCTGTTTCATTTTGCCCAATAGTGATGAAATGAATGATAATGAAAAAAAACATGCTGAAAAAAAAATACCGTTTTTTCAAAATCATTATCATCATTTTTTATTTAAAGACAATAAGCAGGAACCTATCACCACAAATGTAATCAATTTTGAGTTCAACTAAAAAGGAAAAAATTGAAAAATAATATTTTTTTTTGCAAACATATAGAGTTCGCAAAGAATTAAATATCAGCCAAATAAAATTATAGATTTGCGTTCTTTGCGTAATAACTTTTATTCTGCTGGGTTACTTTCATTTTAAAACCCCAATACTGTCCAATTCACTTATTTTGACAGAGGGAGGCATATTATTATTACGAATTTTATTTACCACAAACGCTGCAATTTTGCGGGCATCATTTTCGCTTTTAAAACCCCTGTTACCGTTTATTGCAGGTATATTAGGCTGATGAATGTACAAGGCGTTGTAAATATAAATATCATAACCCCAATTGCTGTCATTTATGTTATCAGCATTTACAATCTGAATATTAGTCTGGTAAGTTTTAATTTCAATCTTTGCCTTTGCATAAGGATTTTCTTTAACCGGTTCTTTTTTTCCGGCAGAGGAGGAAGGCTGAATTATTATTTTATGAGCATAGTAACCCACCATCATACATGCACAAAATGCAATAATTACAAGCAGAATAGTTTTTGTTTTCACGTCAAACTTAAGGGTTAATTCTGTTTAAAGGGTTTTTCTTAATTTGATGTTCAAAGATACAAAATATTTTTCTGAATTTGATACAATCAACAGACATCTTTCTAAAATAAATTGTTATAAAATTATAAGCAAATTGCCACGACCTAAAGGTCGTGGTAATTAAAAATTTAAATGGAAAGATGTCTTATGTGTAAAGCGAATTACCCAGATACAATTATTACTTTTCTTTCAGCAGGTAGAAAAATCCTTTAAATTCGTAATTAATTTCTTTTTTGCCTTTAGCTGTAATAATGTAGTAATATACACCTGGTGAAGCATCTGAGCCGCCAATTTTACCATCCCATCCATTGGTAACATTGTCCCACTCGTAAAGTTTTTTGCCCCAACGGTTAAGAATTACTGCATGAAATTCTACAATTGATTTACTGTGAACAATGAACATGTCATTTTGCCCGTCGTTGTTTGGCGTAAATGAATTGGGAACTTCAAGTACAGGGTAAGCATCAACGCAAAGCGGATTGAATACTGTTGTGTCTTTACAACCCCATTTACTTTCGGCTATCAACACAATCTGGTAGCACCCTTCGTCTGTAAAAGTGTATGGCGGAGCTTCTAAAGTGCTTGTATAAATAAGTTCACCGTCTTCGTTGTAAATTCTCCACGAGTAACGGCGTCCGCCAATTGTTGTGTTAATAAATTGAATACCATAAGGAGCGGCAGAATGCTGTTCAAACGAAAGTGTATCAAACTGTGCAATTACTTCGCCCGTATCATTAACGTAAACTAAAATGGAATCG
>PCSS01000370.1 GCA_002771395.1 Bacteroidetes bacterium CG23_combo_of_CG06-09_8_20_14_all_32_9
CTAATATCTAACGGGGTGAATGAGATAGCTTCGCTAAGTTAAGTGTTCTTAAATCAAAAGAAACCGACATTACAGACAAACACTAAATAAAGACACACAAAGGAATGATTATATTTAAGGTTGAGATTAAGGGATGAGATTGAAAAAAGATTGAGAAAAGTCAATTAGTTATTCTTTAAATAGTTATGATGGTTAATTGAACTAACAATCGCATTTTAAAAAAGAGTCATTCTTTTTGAAAGCAAGTTCAATGGTCCCCGATTTTCCAAAAAGAGCAGAAATTACATCGGTAAGTGCAAAAACCGGCATAGTAACAACAAAAAATAATTTTTGAAAAAACATATTAAGTTTTGAATACTCTTTTATATAGTCGGCATTTCCTTTTAAAGACTCAAATAAAACTTCGCGTTTTTTAGTTGTTAAGTTTAGTAAACTTTGAACCATACCGAAAGGATTTTGTTCAAGAGAAATATTATGTTTGCTGATAACAGTAAACCCAAAGGTCTTCATAAGTTTAATAAAATCTTTTGGTGCAAAAAAGAATAAATGTCGGGGCGGGTCAAGATGAAGCCATTTCCCTTTAAATAATTGTGCCTGAAAACTTACAATATTTGGAAACGAAAAAACAACTATTCCTCCGGGTTTTAAAATTTTGTTAATTATTTCTAATGTTTCTTTTGGCTCTGTAAGATGCTCAAATACGTGAAATAACGAAATTGCATCAAAAAATTTGTCGGGAAAATCATCAGGCTCTAAAGTCCCTGTTTTAAGTGTTATTTCCGGGATTCTTGATGCTCTTTTAGCACTGTTTCCTTCCATTTCGGTTCCGTAAAGTTTAAACGAACCGAATTTTAATAAATATTTTAAAAAACGACCATTGCCACAACCAATATCTAACACTTTGGCATCATTTTTAATAAAACGACTTACTCTTCTTGCCCGTCCGCTTCTAAAATAATCAAGAATTTTTTCTATTAAAGGCGAACTGAATTTTTCTTTGTTTCCGCCATAATATGACGAGGCGTATGCTTTAGAAAGTTGTTCGGGTGTTGGGCGAGGTGCTAAAAAATAAGCATTGCAGGCACTACATTTGTTTATTGTATAATTATTTTTAAAAATATCAAAAGTTTTGTAAAGAACTTTGCTTTCAGATGATTTGCAATACCCGCAAATGCTTTGTTCATTATTATTTTCAGGCATTTGTTTTTATATTGAAAATAGAATAATTAGCCAAACCCATTTTTTGTAATCTGTATTTAAACGATGTTCCTAAAACACCTAATCCATATTTAACACTGCGCTTTAAATTAATGGAAGAAGCATCTGAAAAGTACTTTGTGGGACAGGTTATTTCGGCAATTTCGTACCCGGCGTAAAAAATTTGTACCAATATTTGATTATCAAACACAAAATCGTCGGAGTTTGCATGGTAATTAATTTTTTGCAAAACTTCTTTAGTAAAAGCTCTGTAGCCTGTATGATACTCAGAAAGCTTTTGTCCAATAATAAAATTTTGCAAAAATGTAAGTATCCTGTTAAAAATAAATTTGTAAAGAGGCATTCCACCTTTTAAAGCACCTTTTCCAAGTATCCGTGAACCCATTACAACATGAAAAAGACCACTTGATAACAAATAAACCATTGATGGAATTAGTTTTGGAGTATATTGATAATCGGGATGAACCATTATTACTATATCGGCACCTAAATTTAAAGCCGTATCGTAACAGGTTTTCTGGTTTCCGCCATAACCTTTATTTTTTTTGTGCTGAATAATGTGCTTAATTCCTGTTTTTTTTGCAATTTCAAAAGTATTGTCTTTGCTGGCATCATCAACTATAATAACATCATCTACAATATCAAAAGGAATTTCACGAAAGGTTGATACAAGAGTTTTTTCCGCATTGTATGCAGGCATTACAACCACAATTTTTTTATTATTTATCATTTTAAAATAAAAACAAATTTAATAATTATATATCAAAAAAAGATAACTATCATTTGATTTAAAATGTAAAAAAATGTATGCCACTAATAACACAGATTAAAAAACATTTAGTTTTATTAATTGTTACTAACATTTTTTTTAAAGGTGCTTACCTCTTTAAATAAAAACATATAAAGAACATTATTTTCTTTTATCAATAAATGTTTGATAGTGGGACTTAGTTTACGTCAAATATTAAATTGAACGTTTACTCAATTTATGCTTTGTCATATTTATTATCCCATCGAATTACGAATTTTTTATTCACCCCGTTGGATAATGCTTGCATATTATTATATAGTTATTTAACAGGATGAATATTTTTTTCGTACTTCGGTGGAATAATCATTCAAAAAATTAATATGTCTTTACAATCCATTTATCCACTTTATTTATTTACAGAGACTTAAAGGCAATTTAATGAAAATATTAGACAAAACGTATTTTTTTAAATGCTTATTTTTAATCTTTTGCATTTTAGATGAATTGATAAAAAGTGCAAAAATCACCTGACTTTTTTACATCATCAAATATTTAACGGGGTTCACCCTGTTAGATAATTACATTAAATAGAGTTTGTCTGGAATATAAAGTTTGATGACAAGGCTTGCGAGTCTTGAATGTCAGAAGTTTACTGTTGTAAATGACTGCATGAAAGACGAGCATAACAGGCAAATACCCGGTGGGTGTTTGAGCCAGCTAGTGCTAAAGCCGGACTTTATAGATAAACTCTAAATAACGAGATACTGCAAAAAAAACAATATCTAACAGGGTAAATCAAATTGCTTTGATAAGTTCACAAAGAAAACCACCTTTGATAATTTAAAATTGGTGAACTAAACGAAGCGATTTCACAAATACCATTAAAAATAATTGTGAGAAAATCAGTGGCAAAATAAAGTGGTGAGTAATTACAAAATTGGTTTTAATAGCGAAAAATGATATTTTTGTGAACTTATTTCAAATAATCATGAGGAATGAATAATTTAAAATCAATTATGTTTGCATTTATTTCAGTCTATAATAAAGATGGACTTGAGGTTATTGTAAAAAAACTTCATCAATTGAATATACAAATCATTTCAACAGGTGGTACGCATGAGTTTATAAAAAAAATGAATATTCCTGTAATTTCTGCCGAAAGCCTTACCGGTTTTCCAAGTATTTTGGGCGGAAGAGTTAAAACTCTTCATCCGAATATTTTTGGAGGAATTCTTGCCCGCCGCAACGATTTATTTGATATGCAACAAGTTGACGAATATAAATTTACATTATTTGATTTAGTAATTATAGACTTATATCCTTTTGAAGAAACTGTTGAAAAAGGCGCTTCCGACGAAGATATTATTGAAAAAATTGACATTGGTGGTATATCGCTTATCCGCGCTGCTGCAAAAAATTTTAATGATGTGGTAATAATTTCATGCAAAGACCAATATTCCTTTTTATATAAATTACTTGACAAAAATGCAGGTAGTACAACATTAGAAGAACGAAGAAAATTAGCTACTGAAGCATTTGAAGTTACTTCACACTACGATACATTTATTTATAAATACTTTGCAGGAAATTCACCTGCCTCATTTAAAGCAAGTGTTAAAAAAGCACAGCCCCTAAGATATGGCGAAAACCCTCACCAAAAAGGAGTTTTTTACGGAAATCTAAATGACATTTTTGAAAAACTGCACGGAAAAGAAATTTCATACAATAATTTGTTAGATATTGATGCCGCAATAGCCTTAATAAGCGAATTTAAGGAAACTACCGTTGCAATTATTAAACATAATAATGCCTGCGGCTTAGCTTCGCGCAATACTTTGCTCCAGGCATGGAAAGATGCACTTGCCGGCGACCCTGTTTCGGCATTCGGAGGTATAATAGTAACTAATCGTAATATTGATAAAGAAACTTCCTTAGAAATAAATAAGTTGTTTTTTGAAGTAATTATAGCACCCGGCTATAATGATGATGCGCTTGAAATTTTAAAACAAAAAAAGAACCGTATTATACTTATTCTTAAAAACATAATATTTTCAAAATATAGTTTCAGGACATTATTAAATGGTGTTATTGAGCAAGATAAAGATTTAAAAACCGAAACAATCGCAAACCTTCACACTGTTACCAAACGCACTCCAACTCAACAGGAAATTGAGGACCTTATTTTTGCAAATATAATAGTAAAGCACACTAAAAGTAACGCTATTGTTCTTACAAAAAATAAACAACTTTTAGCAAGTGGCACCGGTCAAACTTCACGTATTGACGCATTAAAGCATGCTATAGAAAAGGCAAAAAGTTTTGGGTTCAATCTGCAAGGCTCTGTTATGTCAAGTGATGCCTTTTTCCCTTTTGCCGATTCAGTAGAATTAGCATACAACGCCGGAATTACTGCAGTAATTCAGCCGGGTGGTTCTATTCGTGATGAAGACTCGATACGTTTTTGTTCTGAACACAAAATGGCAATGGTATTTACAGGAATTCGTCATTTTAAACATTAATTTTACAACCTGAAACTTACAATATGGGATTATTTTCATTTTTCAACCAGGAACTTGCAATTGACTTAGGCACAGCCAACACTGTTATTATTCATAATGATAAAATTGTAGTTGATGAACCCTCAATGGTTGCAGTTGACCGTCAAAGCGGAAAACTTATTGCCATTGGCGAAAAAGCAAGACAAATGCAAGGTAAAACTCACGAAAACATTAAAACTATTAGACCGTTAAGAGATGGCGTTATAGCCGACTTTAACGCTGCCGAGTTAATGATTCGCGGTCTTATTAAAATGATAAACCCCCGCCCAAGATTATTTTCACCGTCAATGCGAATGGTTATTGCCATTCCATCGGGAAGCACCGAAGTTGAGATTCGTGCCGTACGCGACTCTTCAGAGCATGCCGGGGCAAGAGACGTTTATATGATTTACGAGCCAATGGCAGCCGCTTTAGGAATTGGGCTTGATGTTGAAGCTCCTGAAGGGAATATGGTAATTGACATTGGCGGTGGCACATCCGAAATCGCTGTTATTTCGCTTAGTGGTATTGTTTGTAACAGATCAGTGAGAACAGCAGGCGACGTGTTTACTACTGATATTATGGAATATATGCGTCATCAACATAATATGAGAATTGGCGAACGTACCGCCGAAGATATTAAAATAAATGTTGGCGCAGCACTTCCCGATTTAGAATCGCCACCACCCGACTATATTGTTAAAGGTCCACACCAAATGACTTCTTTACCAATTGAAATTCCTGTTTCTTATCAGGAAATTGCACATTGCTTAGATAAATCCATCTCTAAAATTGAAATTGCCATACTTCAGATTCTTGAAGAAACTCCACCCGAATTGTACAAAGATATTACCACTAATTCCATTTACTTAACCGGTGGCGGCTCTCTGCTACGAGGATTTGATAACCGACTGGTAGAAAAGTATAACATCTCTGTAAAAATTGCAGACGACCCGCTTCACACTGTTGCAAGAGGAACAGGAATTGCACTTAAAAATGTTGACCGTTTTACTTTCTTAATGCGATAGGATTATATACTTTGAAAGGGCATATTTCGGCATGCTCAATATCAAAAATGCATTTCTTTAACAAACGGCAGTAAGCAGTAGCAGTAGGCAGGACTGCCAACTTTAATAAGTAAGTAG
>PCSS01000164.1 GCA_002771395.1 Bacteroidetes bacterium CG23_combo_of_CG06-09_8_20_14_all_32_9
ATTACCGAAAAATTGATTAGATCACGAGTTCTGTTATATATTGTTTGCTCTTTTTTTAAGCTATCTAACGGGGTGAATTTTGCGATAGAAGGACTGTAACTATGTGATTTTCAAGGATAGGTCAGGAGTTCTGCATTTGGTAGTCATTTAATAGTTATACTTTACCTGTTATTGTTTACCGATTACAAAAAAATAAAGAAATATTGAAGCACATCAAAAGTTAGAAGCGGATAATTTTAGATGTTTGTCAATCTTTTGAGTACATTTATCAAATAATATAAAATAAGTAAGAAATTTCTATTTTTTTCTAAACAAATCATTACTACCTTACCCACCTTAAAAATCTGTTTAAGCAATAAATGGTAAGTATTAAAGAATCAGATATAAACATATATCTTATTGACGATGATGAATTGTCAAATAAGATACTTAGAACGAAGTTTGAGGAGGATAACGATTATAAAATTTATTTTTTTGCAAGTGGTGAAGAATTTCTTAAATACTTACTTAAAAATAAATTTAGTAAGCGGCAGGTTCATATTGCAATTTTAGATTATCTTTTACAAACAATAGCCAACCCACATGGTAAAAACGGAATAGATATTTTAAAAACTATTCGCGAAATAAATCCCGAAATTGAAGTTATTATGCTTTCGGGAGTTGATGATATTGACCTTGCAACACTTTCAATAAAATGCGGAGCAGTTTCTTTTGTCAAAAAAAATGAAAACTCATTTTTGAGAATACAAAATAACGTGAAATTTATTATAAGTAAAAAAAAATTAAAACTAACTAAAAATCAAAGTTTGACAACAAGATTTGTGTTTTTTACATTAATTTTCGTAGTTTTTCTATTTGGCATCTATTACGTTTTCAGCGAATTTGTATTAAACAAATGACTTGCTAACTGCCGTATTGTCATATTTTCCTTTATGGCATATACTTTGAAAAACTGCCCCGTTTAATTTTAATAAAATTTTAATTATGCAAAAAGGTTCAATTGGTGTAACAACCGAGAATATTTTTCCGATTATAAAAAAGTTTCTGTATTCTGAACATGAAATTTTTCTTCGCGAGCTTGTTTCTAACGCTATAGACGCCACAAATAAGCTAAAAATATCAGCATCACATGGCGAATATAAAGGCAATACAGAAAATCTTAAAATAAATGTAAGTGTTGATAAAGGGAAAAATACACTTACCATTTCCGATTACGGAATAGGAATGACTGCCGAAGAAGTTGATAAATATATTAATCAGATTGCTTTTTCAGGAGCGGGAGAATTTTTAGAAAAATATAAAGACAACCCTTCAATAATTGGTCATTTTGGACTTGGTTTTTATTCAATTTTTATGGTAGCTAAAAAAGTTGAATTAATTACCCTGTCTTATAAAGAAGGTGCAAAATCTGTAAAATGGACCTGCGATGGTTCGCCTGAATTTACTATAGAAGATACAGAAAAATCGGAAGTGGGTACTACTGTTATTCTATATCTTGATGACGATAATAAAGAGTTTACCGAAGAAACAAAAATTAATGAACTGTTAAGTAAATATTGCAAATTTTTACCAATAGAAATTGCTTTTGGAAAAGAAAAAGAATGGAAAGACGGAAAATACAAAGAAACCGGCAAAGATCATATTATTAACAATACCAAACCCTTGTGGATACGCAAGCCGGCAGAATTAAAGGAAGAAGATTATAACTCATTTTACAAAGAACTTTACCCTGCATCGTTTGACGAGCCTCTTTTTAATATTCATATTAATGTAGATTATCCGTTTAATCTTACCGGGATTTTATACTTTCCAAAAATCAGAAACAACTTTGAAATTCAGAAAAATAAAATTCAGCTTTATTGTCATCAGGTATTTGTAACCAACCAGATTGAAGGAATTGTTCCCGATTTTCTTACTTTGTTACATGGCGTTATTGATTCACCCGATATTCCTTTAAATGTTTCGAGAAGTTTCCTGCAAGGCGACCCAAATGTTAAGAAAATATCATCACATGTTACAAAAAAAGTTGCTGACCGACTTCAGGAAATATTTAAAAATCAACGTTCCGACTTTGAAAAGAAATGGGACGATTTAAAAATTTTTATACAGTACGGAATGATTTCCGATGATAAGTTTTATGAAAGAGCTGAAAAATTCGTTCTTTTAAAAAATATTGATGATAAATGTTTTACACTTGAAGAATATGAAAAATTAATAAAAGCAAACCAAACCGATAAACACAAAAACGCCGTTTATTTATATGCCACAAATAAAGAAGAACAATACACATATATTGATGCTGCCAAAAACAAAGGCTATGATGTTTTATTTATGGATGGTCAGCTCGATGCTCACTTTATTAATCATTTGGAAAGCAAACTTAAAAACACTATTTTTAAAAGGGTTGATGCTGACACTATCGAAAAACTAATTGAAAAAGAAGAAATTAAAAAAGTTGAATTAACTGATGAAGAACAAACAGAACTTCGTCATATCTTACTGGGAGCACTTCCCAAAAATTATCAATTTTTTATTTCTTTTGAAGCTCTTTCCGAGAAAGATTCACCTTTGCTTATTACCCGTTCGGAATATATGCGCCGCATGAAAGATATGTCGATGATGAACGGTGGACAAGGAATGTACGGAAATTTGCCTGATAGTTATTCGTTAATTGTAAATACAAATCATACATTGTTAAACAAATTAACAGAGCAAAAAAATAAAGACCTTCACCAAAACCTTGAAGAATTTTCCAATGAATTAAATCCTTTAAAACTCGAAAAAATAAAACTTGACGAAATATTAAAAGACAAAAAAGAAAAGGATATTTTGCCGGCAGAAAAAGATAAAAAGTCAGAATTATCAAAGAAAATTGAAGAAATTGAAAGCAAAAAACACAATACTCTTGAAGATTTCGGCAAAAATAATAAAATTGTAAATCAATTAATTGACATTGCACTTTTATCACATAACTTACTTAAAGGCGAAGCACTTAATAAATTTGTAAAACGAAGCGTTGAACTAATTAAGTAGAGTTTGTCCCATAAAGTAACGAAAACCTGTAAATTTATGTTAACGGGACTTCTAAAAATTGCTTTTTCTTTGTTGCACTTCAATTTTAAAATCCTCATTTACCCTGTTAAATACTGTTAAAATTAAAAATACTGCGCTGGATAATAAATAATTTATATTTTTGCACCCGATAACTTTATTTAAAAACAAAAAACTTTAAAAAATGGAAGAACAAGTAACGAACACAAAAATTAATTGTCCCAAATGCGGACACGAATTCAATGTTGAAGATGTATTAGCACATCAAATTGAAGAAAAATATAAGATGGAATTAAACAACAAAATTTCTGAAATTGAAAGCGACTTTAAGAAAAAAGAAAACTCTTTAGCTAAAAAAGAAAGTGAGCTTAAACAAAAAACTGCTGACATAGAGCAGCAAATAGAAGCGAAAACAAAATTAGAAGTTGACAAAAAGGAAAAGGAAATTAAGAAAAAAATCCAAGAGGACTACGAAGGACAACTTTCACAACTGAATGCCGACCTTGAAAGCAAACGCAAAGAAAACCTGGACCTCAGAAAAATAGAGTTGGAGAACATAAAACTTAAAAACGACCTTGACTTACAAAAAATTCATATTGAAGCAGAGTTTGAGAAAAAAAGAAAAGAGGAATTAAAAACCCTGACCACAACTTTAAAAGAAAATTTCAGAGATGAATTTGAATTACAACTAAAAGACAAAGACCAACAACTTTCAACTCTCAAAGAACAAATTGAGATAATGAAAAAGAAGTCCGAGCAAGGTTCGCAGCAGCAACAAGGTGAAGTTCTTGAAAATTATGTAGAAGAAATATTAAAAGATGCTCACCCGTTTGACAGAATTGAAGAAATAAAAAAAGGACAACACGGTGCCGACATTTTACAAATAGTTGTAAATAACACAGGCAACGAGTGTGGCAAAATTTTATACGAGTGCAAAAGAGCCAAGACCTTCAAAAACGAGTGGATAGACAAACTAAAAAGCGATGCACTTGAAGCGAAAGCGGAACTGAAAGTATTGGTAACGGAAGCATTGCCAGATAGAGTTGAAAAAATATCAATTGTTGACGGCATCTGTATTTGTAAGTATCAAGACGTTAAAGGTGTTTCTGCATTACTTCGTGACAGGTTAATTCAAACTTCATTTTTAAATTCTTCTCAAATAAACAAAGGTGAGAAAATGCAAATGCTATACGACTACCTGATAAGTGAAGAATTTAAAATGCAACTCACAGGTATTATAGAGGGCTTCAATGAATTGCAACATTCATACATTGACGAGAAGAAAAAAATGCAAGCACTTTGGAAACAAAGAGAAAAACAACTGGAAAAAATTCTATTAAGGACAACAGGTTTTTATGGTTCAATTAGAGGAATTGCCGGAGCAAACGCACCGGTAATTGAATTGCTTGAGACACCAAAACTTATACTTGAACTAAACGAAAATCGTGAACCGCAAAGAAAGTCAAAAAACAATCTTGAAGACATAGAATTGTAACGACAGAACTTCGTGAGACGGAAACGGCAGCAGCTAACACGGCGCTGATTTAATGTGATGTTACGCAAAAGAAATTGAATAAGCCCCAAGTCTCAAATCCCAAATTCAAAGGGAAAAAACAATGCTTTCCTTGCTCTTTGGACTTGGAATTTGGTTCTTGGGGACTTGGGGTTTTATTCACTGTCTTTTTGCTCCCTCTGTATTTCTTGTGATTCCGGCGCGATTCGAACGCGCGGCCCACAGCTTAGAAGGCTGTTGCTCTATCCAACTGAGCTACGGAACCAATGGGGATGCAAAAGTACAATTATTTTTTGTCCTCGCAAACTTCTATCAAAACACCATGAGCAGACTTTGGATTAAGAAATGCAATATCCAAACCTTCGGCGCCTTTGCGGGTAGTTTTATCAATTAACTGAACTCCATTATTTTCAAGTTCAGATAATACATCTTTTATTTCTTTAACTGCAAAGGCGATATGATGAATTCCTTCGCCTTTTTTTTCAATAAATTTACCTATTGCACCGTCAGGTTCAGTAGTTTCTAATAATTCAATTTTAGTTTGACCAATCATAAAAAAAGCGATTTTTACCTTTTGGTCTTTTACTTCTTCTATGGAATAACATTTTAATCCTAATTTATCTTCGTAAAATTTAATGGCATCATTAAGATTTGAAACGGCAATTCCGATGTGTTCAATGTGTGATATATTCATATTAGTAAAATTTTCAAATTAAAATCATCAAAGTTATTACCTCATCGAAGTATGAATCTTTTACGAACATACGAATTACGAAAGTGCCCGTAGGTTCGTATTTCGTAAATTCGTATTTTTTGTTCGTACTTCGGTGGAATAATGTGGGGAAGTTATTTTAACCAGCTCTTTATTTTAAGTGTAAATTACAAAGTTATAAACTTTAAACTTTTTTTTGTTAACCTAAAATCCGCAATTTAAAAAACTATTTTCCAATTTTCCGCTGATACCGCTGATTCACCCCGTTAGATAGCGTAAAAATTCACCCCGTTGGATAATTTATTTTCTCATCAGTAAGTACAAACCAAAAACAATATCCAACGGGGTA
>PCSS01000139.1 GCA_002771395.1 Bacteroidetes bacterium CG23_combo_of_CG06-09_8_20_14_all_32_9
CTCAAAACGGTTAAAATTTTAACTTTACAATTATTCCCTCTTTGCGGGATTTAACGGGGTAAATAAAAAAATAAAAAGTTAAAGTTTTAATCATTCGCAGTATATAAGCATTTTTACATTCATTAATAATATTAATTGTGCCTCTTCCCCAGCTTTCGATAAAACCTGCTTTATAAAAGATATCTGCCAACAATTTATTTCGTGGTTTTGGCATTTTTCATTTACATACAAAAGTAGTTTACCCCGTTGGATAATCTCGTTGAACAAAGGTGTACAATAAAAATGTAATATCCTACGGGGTTAAAAGCAAAAAAATAAAGTTTTGTTACAAAAAAGTGTAAACCGAGAAATGAAAAATGCCTGAAAAACGAACTTCTATTTATTTTGCTAATTGTTTATTTCTTTAATAACCATTTCCAGGCTGGAATTACCTCTATTTCAAAATTATCTTTTTTAATAAAATCTGTATTATTAAAAGTAACAATTGTAGCTTTTTGCATGTTAAAGAATCTCATAGCCAAAAGCAATCCATTAAGCTCGCGTTTTAAATTATCAGAGGTTAATTCGTAACACACTTGTAATATTTCTTTTACATTCCCATTTTTCATTGCAACAAAATCACACTCTCCTTTTTCATCAAAATAATAAAGTTCGGTATATTTTCTTCGTAAATGCAGAAAAATAAGATTTTCTAATTTTCGTCCCGTATCTTCGGTCATAGTATTTGAAATAGCATTAACTAATCCTAAATCAATAACATATATTTTTCTAGGATTGATAAGTTGAGCTTTTATTGAATGACTATACATTGGCAAAAATGAAACTAAATATGAGAGTTCTAAGTGTGAAAACCATGTTAAAATAGTACTTGTGGCGCCAATAGAAAGTGGTTGTTTTAGTTTGGTTGCTGTAACTCTATTGCCAATGTTTGAAACAAGGTATAATGCTAAGTGTTGAAGACTTTTAATATCCTTTATTCCATAACGTGTAACAATATCACGAATAAGTATATCATCGAAAAGTGTTGTAAGCTGTTCTTCGTCGCCAGTTTTAACAAATTCGGGAAACCCGCCATTTTGCATATATGTTTTTAAACTTACTGATGAAGGTTTTAGTTTTTTAAATGTAAGAAACTCTGAATAAGAGAACGGAAAAATTTCTTGCGTAATATGACGTCCTGTAAGTCTGGTTCCCAATTCTTTACTTAATAATGAGGCGTTTGAACCCGTAATAATAACATGTAACCCTTCATCAAGTTTTTGTCGAACGTACATTTCCCAACCCTCAATAAGTTGCAGTTCGTCGAAAAATAAAGTGTTAGCTCCTTTTATTGCAATTAAATTGTCAAGACGGATAAAATCCGGAACCGAAAATTCATACAAGTGTGGTGATTCAAAGTTGATATAAAACAAGGATTTTTCATCCATTTGCCTTATCATTTGCATTAAGAAGGTGCTTTTACCGCAACGTCTTACACCAGAAATAATTAATGCATGCGAAGATAAACTTTGTGTTGCAGGGATAAGTTCTCTTTTCAGTCCGTAATCTCGCAAAAGTAAGCGTTTCATTTGTTGCTCTACAACACGTGCTAATACATTTTCTAAAATCATAATTTAACTTGTTTGATACAAAAATACATATTTGTTTGATGCAATCAAACAATATTTTTTTTAATCAAATTTAATTTGTTGAATATCTTTTTGTGCTTTTTGGTATTTAATTAGAGTCTGTCCGTAATATATACATTTTTTGATCTCAGAATAAGGATTACTGGCATTTTTCAATTTGCCACAAAAATAGTTGACACTTTTTCCTATATTCCAGACCTGACAGGTTTGTTCTTTGCAAATTTTGCTCTGCCTTTCAAGTCAGGTAATCATTTTATTAGAAAAACCTGTCAGGTCTATAAAAAATAAAAATAATGCCATAAAGTGTAAACTGGAAGATGAAAAATGCCGTGTTATCATCTAATTTAAACCGACCCATTGTCGAAGGAGAGAGTTAGTCCCAAAGCTTCGGGATGTTGAGGGGGAGCGGAAAATGGAAAGTCTGAAAGTCATTGAGTCTGATAAATTGATAAACTGATAAAACGAGGAATTGATAAATTGTGAAAACCAGAAAGTGAATATTCGATAGTTTAAAAATCTAAATCGGTCGCTTTATCAATAAGGAATTCTTTAATTTCCTTTTCAGAAACTTCAGGAACAAGAAATTCAATTTGTTCGGAATGGTCAATGTCTTTATGGAAAGCTAACTGCTCACGAAATAATTTTTCTGAAAACTGTGAAGGAAAATTTAATTCCGCCTCCTGACTTATTTCTTTAATTGAAAAATGATCTTTAAAAATAAAAAACAAATCAACATAATCTTTCCACTTTGATCTTCGCCCAAGAGCAAATGCTTTCATTGATGCCAAAGACAATAAATTCGGCATGGTAATAAAAGAGTCAACTTTCACCGGATGTTTAATAACATAAGGAAAACTAAAAAAGGTTAGTTTTACATTATAAATATTCAAATGAAGCTGGTCAGTGTCTTCAAAAATTGGTACTTGTTTAAATGGAATAAGTTTTAACTTGGATTTTATTCTATACTTGATAAGGTTTGAAGCGGTAAATAAATCAAAATCAATGGAACGCCTGTGTCCTAAATGAAGAGCTATAGCAGTACCGCCTGCCAAATAAAAAGTTCTTTGGAAATTTTTTATATATGGTAAAAGTTCTGTTTGTTGTTTATCAAAAATTTCGGAATGCATATCGTTTAAAAAATAATGTAAAATAGTTTATTGTCAATTCGTGAAAATTGCCTTTTCTTCTATTGCTCATATTGATAGAATCAAAAAAGATTTCAGAAACTTTTTTAACTCCGTAATAAGCAAACAATTTCTTAATAGCTACTATATCACCATAGTTTAAAATAGTTTCAACTAAATATTCGGGACTAATCTCTTCTTTTTTATCTTCAGGCGTGTACCAGAACAAATGACTGTTTTCGCGGATAAATGCTTTTATTTCAGGACTGTTCATAGTAAATTGTTGTAATCAAATTTACAAAATATTTGTGAAATCTTAATTTAGAAAAATGATGTGCATCAAAAATTTGTCTATCGAAAGAGATGGTTATACGACAAATGAATTAAGGACATTTCTTTAACCTTCGCTAATTCTTTAACTATGTTTGTAAAGAAGGGGGGTCATCTACAACGCTGCCAAACTTAAAAGGGTTCATAATTTATTATTGCGATATTTTTCGTTGCGATATTTTTCGTAAAGATACTATTTTATAAATATTTTAACGAATTTAATGCTTCATTGCATTTCTGTATCTCGTCAAAAATAAGAAAGGTTTCGCCAGGTTTAATTGCTTTGCCGTGAATAAAAGATAAATTTTGAACTATTGTTTTGATGTCTTTGGTATTCGAAAAAAATTGTTTTAATTCGGGTTGTTCATCAAAATTGAAATAATCTGCATTTTTAAATTCCTTAAGCCCAAAACCGGCATGTTAATTTTGTAAGAAATTGAGTTAATAAATTTCCTACAACTTTTATGTTTGCAAAATAAGGTAATAAGGTTAATTTCATTGAATGTTCAATTTTTCTAGTAAGGTTTAAAAACCTTATTTTCAAATCATAAACCTTAGTAGAAAATATTAAGTTAAGTAGATTTCAACCTTATTACCTTATTAAGATAGCTCCATATTTGCATAAAAAATATGAGCAATAAATATATCATAATTAACGTACCAGTTTAAAACTTTTGGAAAGTTCTGCAGGCATTGTTCATGTTTTAATAAAATCGATGGTGGCTTTATTAATTCTTTTTTTTACTTCGTTCCATTTAAGAGCAGGGTCTTTTAGCAAAACTGGCCAACCTGTTAAATCTACATCGTTAAAATAATTAATGCTTTTTAAAATATTTACTTCGTTAAATCGCTTGTATTTTTTTTTGTAAAAAGTTATCATCTCAAATAAACTGTATTTTTGTAACAAATAATACAAATCAATAAAATCCTTCACGCGTTGGCCGCTTGTAGCAATTGCATTTAGTTTCATAGCCAAAATATCCTCAACAGATAGCATTGAAATATTTTCTAACAACTCGGGTTCTTTTACAAGCGGATAACGGTGGGCGATTATATCAACCTGTACCTTATTAATACTTCCTTTTATAGTATTTGTTGCCGAAAAATAAAGAGTGAATGAAAAATCGAAAGATAATTTCTCAAGTATTTGTGAGGTGTCGAAATTAAAATCTGAAAATAAATCAATATCAACTGATTTACGGTACCCAAATTTCAACGCCAATGCCGTACCTCCAACCAAATGAAAGCCCTGTAAATATTCTTTACGTTGCAAATTTTTTAGTAACTCCAATATAATTGGGTCAACTGCTTGCGTCTGTAACATTTAATTTTCTTTTTAGGGATTCTGAAAAACAGTGAAAAGAAATTAAGTGTCTTTGGGTCGAGATAATTAAGGTTGCATATAGTGCTTATAATCTCATCTTTACCGTAATGGGCAATTAAAAGTTTTATTTCAGATAAACATCCAAAGTTTAAAATCCTTTCGATTATAAATCGTTTCGATTTTTTTTCATCGAGTGTCAAAAAATTCACATCCCAAAAATACACTGGATTCAATTGCTTTGTAAAAGGCAACATTTATTTTCTCGTTTTACTGGACTCCTAAAAATCGCTTTTTTTCGTTGAGCTTCAATTTAAAATCTTCATTTACAACTGTAGAGACAAACGGACGTGTATCTTTACTCCGGTTTTATAATCTTGTCCGCCTCAAAAAATCTAATTTTTAGAACCCCTCTTCAATCTTTCTCAACCTTGTCTTCCCAATCTTTTCTTCTCAATCTTTTTTCAATCTCATCATTTAACCTCAACCGCTAATATAATCATTCCCTTGTGTGTCTTTATATAGTCATGGATGTTTCATCTGTAAAAAATTTAGGAGGTTATGTCCCCTTTTGGACAAAATCTCTGGTTAATATTCGATTGAATTCGGTTGCAAATGAACG
The DNA here is from genome assembly GCA_002771395.1 of Bacteroidetes bacterium CG23_combo_of_CG06-09_8_20_14_all_32_9. Classification (GTDB taxonomy): domain Bacteria; phylum Bacteroidota; class Bacteroidia; order Bacteroidales; family GWA2-32-17; genus GWA2-32-17. Next base: position 5,026 of record PCSS01000139.1, read on the forward strand.
CATATTTTTTGAAGCACCAAATGTTTTTTAACATTTTTTGCAAAAATATCCAGATAATACTTTAATTTTGATTAATTCCTCAATTATTCCACATCTCTTAGCTTTTTCTAATCTCTTAAGATTACTTTTTTTTCTTTTTCATTAAAAGTAATTAAAAATGGCAGAAAGAAATTATCACGACCTAAGATATTTAAAGAAACATTATATTCTTTAGAAAATATAATTTTACAAGTGAAATTTTTATTTGAAGCCTTAATTGGTATTTTATGAAGATATCCCAAAATTCTTCCTCCGATGCCTGTAAGATAAATCGGCTTTCCCTTCTCAATTGGAATTCCCAAATAATCAGCCACTTCTGACCTAAAAACTGAAAAGGAAGCACCAGAATCTACTAAAGCTTCTACTGTTAATTCTTCTTTTTCACTTTTAAGTTTTATTTTAATAACCGGGAAAAGCTGTTAGCCTTTCTTGAGG
>PCSS01000124.1 GCA_002771395.1 Bacteroidetes bacterium CG23_combo_of_CG06-09_8_20_14_all_32_9
AATTTCTACTACAAAGCCCCAAAAGCGATAGGTCCTTACAGTCAGGCTATTGAAGCTAATAGTACACTTTACATTTCCGGACAACTTGGAATAAATCCCGAAACCGGAACTTTAGCCGAAGGCATTGAAAAACAGACAGAATATGTTTTAAAAAATATAAGAGCTATACTTAAAGATGCCGGTTATTCTTACAAAAACGTTGTAAAATGCACTGTTTTGCTAAACAATATGAATAATTTTAAAGTCATGAACGAAGTTTATGGTAAATTTTTTAATGACCATCCACCTGCCCGTGCTGCTTATGAGGTGGTAAAATTACCTTTAGGCGGATTAGTAGAAATTGAAGCTATTGCTGTTAAGGAATAAATTACAAAAATCAAAGAACAATTTTTCAAAAAAAAATAAATCGCAAACCCAACTTAAAATGTCCAAATCTAACAATTTTGAGCATCCTGTTTATTCCCGCAATGTTATTGAATTTGTAACAGTAGCCGTTGAGTTTTGCAATTACATAGAACAAAGCAAAAAAGTTGAAGCATCGCAATTTTCGTCGGCAATGCTAAAGATTTTTCCACTTGCTTATTTAAAAGCATCCATGTTGCCTGAAATTGTTTCTGAAGAAGAAAACTTCAATGGAACCTTTGTTACTGAAGAAATTTATAATTATATTCAGGAAATAATTTCTGCTAAATTAGCTGAAAATGACCTTGTCTGCGAGGTTCCCGAAACCGTTTCACAAAATGGAGAAAACACAATAGCCACTCTTTCAGAAATTATTGCAGATATTTACCAGGACTTAAAAAATTTTGTAATGAGTTATCGCACAAACAAAGAAAATATTATGGCAGAATCACTTTGGACATGCAAACAAAATTTTGAACAATTCTGGGGAACACGTCTTCTTGCCGCCCAGCCGGCTTTTCACAAACTTGTTTATGGCAATACCGATTGGCAAGTTGTAAAATCAAACGAAAGAAAAACTGCTAATAAAGTATATACAGATAACTGGATTATTTCGAAGCGTCAACAGGAATGGGCAAATGAGTTCTAATTTTTTGCAAAATATTACTAAAGAAGAAATTGAAAAACTTTCACTTCGCTATTTCGACGGTGAAATAGTGCTTGTTGATTCAATTATAACACTTAAAGAAACTGTTGAATTTCTTAAAACACAAAAAACAATCGGCTTTGATACCGAAACGCGTCCAAAGTTTACCAAAGGGCAGAAAAATCAAGTCGCTCTTTTGCAACTTTCCACAACACAAAAAGCATTTCTTTTTCGCCTTAACACAATAAAGTTACCAGATGCGTTATCCTCAATTCTCCAAAATACTGAAATTATTAAAATTGGAGCCGATATAGGTCAGGATTTATGCGCACTTCAAAAAATTTCATCTTTTAAAGCTTCAGGATTTGTTGATATTCAGAAATATTCGGGAAAATTTGGAATTATTGATAACGGACTAAAAAAATTAGCAGCTAATGTGCTCGGAATTCGTATTTCAAAATCACAACGACTCACAAACTGGGAAGCGCCAATACTTACATACAGTCAAATGCTTTACGCCGCCACAGATGCATGGGTTTGTTTAAAAATCTATCTGAAATTAGAAGAAACTTTAAATGAAAAACAAAGCAATACTGTTTCTTAAACATGGTAAAGATAAATCAGTTAAAAGATTACATCCATGGATTTTTTCCGGAGCAATTGCTAAAATAGAAGGACACCCTATTGAAGGCGATGTTGTAGATTTGTTTGATTGCGATGGAAATTTTCTTGCCAAAGGTCATTACCAACCCGATTCTATAACTATTCGCATATTAACTTTTGAAAACGAGGAAATTAATTCAACATTTTGGCAAAAACGTTTAGAAATTGCCTTGGCTCATCGTAAATCATGCGGATTGTACAATTCCAATAAAACAAATGTTTTTAGATTAGTGAATGGTGAAGGCGATTACTTACCCGGATTAATAATTGACTTTTACAACGGGATAGCCGTTATACAATGCCATAGCGGTGGAATGTACTACCAGCGCATGGAAATTGTAAAAGCATTAAAAGAAATTATGAACGAAAAATTGATTGCTGTTTACGATAAAAGCGAAGAAACACTTCCGTTCAAATTTCCAGGAAAAGCTAAAAACGTGTTCCTGCTTGGTAATGCAAATAATGAAATTGAAGTCTGCGAAAATGGTTATAAATTTATAATTAACATAGCAGAGGGACAAAAAACAGGATTTTTTATTGACCAACGTGAAAACCGTCAGATTCTTTTGCAATATGCCAAAAACTGTGAAGTTGCAAATATGTTCGCTTACACCGGCGGATTTTCTGTTTACGCACTTGGAGCAGGTGCATCTTATGTTTATAGCATCGATTCTTCTGCAAAAGCCATAGAACTGGCTTCAAAAAATGTTGCACTAAATAATTTTGGCAGTAATCATAAAACGATAACCACAGATGTGTTAAAATATATCAGCAACATTGCCCAAAAGTATAGTCTTATAATACTTGACCCACCTGCCTTTGCCAAACATACAGGGAATCTTAACAACGCATTGCAGGCATACAAACGATTAAATGCCAATGCCATAAAAGCCATTAAACCTGGCGGAATTATTTTTACTTTCAGTTGCTCGCAAGTTGTTAGCCGTGATAATTTTCGCCATTTGGTTTTTGCAGCAGCCGCTTCCACTGGTCGTCAGGTTAAAATTCTACATCAACTTACACAGCCAAACGACCATCCCATAAGCATTTATCATCCCGAAGGAGAATATCTTAAAGGGCTTGTGCTTAAAGTTGAATAAATTTTGTTATTATTTAACCATTTGTATATACTATACAAAAGGCAGCGACCAGAGAAAAGGGTTATACAACAAATGAATCAAGGACACTTATAAATTTTATATTTCAGATATGCAATCTACAATTTGAAATATAAAATCTGAAATTGAAAATAATGTACGGTTTTACCTGCCTGTGCATACACGCAGACAGGTTCCGTTTCTTATATAGTTGATGTAACAATTTAACTAAACAATGTTATATCAATGTAATAGCAAACAATGAATAGTTTAACGCTTACTCCTCACCGTCAATAGTAAAGATAAATTGCTTCATTGTTAAATTGCTAATTTTTGATTTGTGAACTGTATGAATGGGCTGAATAGTTACGTTGTTTTAATGCAACTTTTGTCCAATCAAATGCATAAACTCTGAGCGGGTTGGTTCTTTTAAAAAGGCTCCCGAAAAATCGCTGGTAGTAGCAACGCTGTTTTGTTTTTGAATGCCCCGCATCATCATACACATGTGATGAGCTTCAATAACAACACCAACACCAAGCGGGTGCAGTGTTTGCTGAATACAATCTTTTATTTGTGATGTTAATCTTTCCTGCACCTGCAAACGACGTGCAAAAGCATCTACTACGCGGGCAATTTTGCTTAAACCTGTTATGTATCTATTTGGGATGTAAGCAACATGAGCTTTACCAAAAAATGGAATTAAATGGTGTTCGCATAACGAAAATATTTCAATATTTTTAACAATAACCATTTGGCGGTAATCTTCTTTAAACTTGGCAGAATTCAGAATCTCAACAGGGTCAAGATGGTAACCGTGAGTTAAAAATTGCAGCGACTTGGCAACTCTTTCAGGGGTTTTTAGCAAACTTTCACGTTCAGGATTTTCGCCTATTAAACCTAAAATCTGTTTATAATGTTCTGACAATAATTTAATAGTATCAGCATTATATAACTCAATTTTTGAAAAACCTTCTTTTTCGTTAATATCAAATTCATTCATATAAAATATTTTAAGATTTTGCAAAATAACTACAAATTTTTAACTTTATAGAAAATTTTATGAATGAAAATTTTATTAGTCGCGGCTACCAAACATGAATTAGGTTCGCCTGCTGCATACAACAACCTAATAAGCAATTTCCCCGAAATTAAAATACTTATTACAGGAATTGGCATGGTTAAAACAACCTATTTTTTAACTGTCGAAATTCTGAGAAATAAACCTGATTTTGTAATAAATATTGGATTATGCGGAAGTTTCAACAAAAATTTTGATGTTGGTTCGGTTGTAAATGTACTTTCCGAAGATTTTGCAGACTTTGGAATTGACAACAATGGAAAATTTATCCCATTACACGGGAAAAATAAGATTTCATCTTTTGGCAAACTTAAAAGTAACTTTGCAAATAAAATTGAGTTACCATTAGTAAAAGGAATAACAGTGAACACAGTAAATAGTCAAAAAAAAATTATAGAAAAAGTTATTGATAATTTTCACCCCGATATAGAATCAATGGAAGGTGCTGCTGTTTTTTATGTTTGTATGATAAATAATATTCCTTTTATTGAAATTCGTGCAGTATCCAATATGGTAGAACCCAGGGATATATATAAATGGAATATACCATTGGCGATTAATAATTTAAACTCGGTTTTGCCGGAAATAATTTTAAAAATCAAAAATAATTTAAAATGAAACTTTCACTCGGATTTTCGCCCTGCCCTAACGATACTTATATTTTTGATGCAATAGTAAATAACCGCATAAATTTAAAAGGATATGGATTTGATGTGGAAATGGCGGATATTGAACAACTTAACCGTAACGCTTTTGCTCATATTTTTGATATTACAAAACTAAGTTTTCATGCTTTTGCTCATGTATCTGAAAACTATATGCTTTTGCCAGCCGGTGCAGCTTTGGGCTTTGGTAACGGACCATTGTTAATAAGCAAACACCGCATTTACCCCGATGAAGTTTCGTTTGTAAAAATTGCCATTCCCGGAGTATTCACAACTGCTGCAATGTTGTTATATGTTTTTTGGCAGCCTGATAAAAAAAATATCCGCGAATATTTATTTTCCAGCATCGAAGAAGTTGTTCTTTCAGGCGAAGCCGATGCCGGGCTTATTATTCACGAAACGCGCTTTACATATCAAAAAAAAGGATTACTTAAAATCGCCGATTTGGGCGAAATGTGGGAAAAAGAAACTCATAAGCCTTTGCCACTCGGTGGAATTGCAATAAAACGTATGTTCCCCGATAAAATAAAAAATGAAATTGCAATATTAATTAAAGAAAGTATTGAGTTTGCAAATCGTTTTCCTGAAGCATCGAAACAATTTATACAGAAGCATGCCCGGGAAACTTCCAAACAAATTACAAAACAACACATTCAACTTTATGTAAATGAGTTTAGCACTAACCTCGGAACAAAGGGAGAAGAGGCGATAAATCATCTCCTGAAATCAGGTTTTGAAAAAAAAATAACTCCAAAAGTAGTTGAGCCTGTATTTGTGTAAAATGTTTGTTACTATTCACCCCCCTCTAATCTCGATAGATTGAAGTTCGGGTGATTTTAAATTAAGTTGCAGTGATTCCCAAACATTTCCGCCCTGTTTTTTTATAGTAGAAATGTAACTTCGGATACGGCAAAACATTTCGGATCCTTTCTGTGTTCTGAAACAGCCGGATATTTTTTGTTTGACATGGTTTTTGAAATTTTCATTCGCTATAAATTTTCATTCTATGATTCTATGATAGTTGCCGCTGCACTTGAAGCCAATTGTTCTATC
>PCSS01000369.1:0-5583 GCA_002771395.1 Bacteroidetes bacterium CG23_combo_of_CG06-09_8_20_14_all_32_9
TTAAAAGTGTTCGTGAGATCGCTTCGCTAAGTTCTCATTTACAACAGTAAACTACGGTTTTAAAATCTTGTCCGCCTCGAAAAATCTGATTTTTAGAACCCCTCTTAACATATTTTGGTAAAATATTTTTTCCGCAGATTACGCAGATTTTCGCTGAAAAAAATATATCTGCGATTATCAGCGAACTTAGCGAAGCACTCTCACGAACACAATAAAAATAAAAAATATTCGTGAGTAAATCTGCCGTAACCTTGTTTGGTTTTGGTTACGCCAGATTGGGTTTGATAAGCTTTTGTAAAATTTCATACTATGGACGAAACAAATGCTTTTGCTCTTGAAATAATAAAAGAGCTTGAAAAAAAATTTAAAAATGCCTGTTGCAATAAAGTTGCAGAAGCGTATCTTGATTGTGCACTGCTTATTAAGCATAAAATAATGAAAAGACAAAAGAACAAAACAACCTGATGTTACAAAAATATTATGAATATTTATCAACAATTTGTTTTATTTAAAAAATTTTATGTAACTTGCGTTGTTAAAAAGCAACCAAAATGAATTTATTTCGTCTTTGCATTTAGAAAGGTTAATAGTAATGAAAATTAAAATCATAAGTCTGTTTTGTCTTTTGAATATTTCAGCAATTTATTCAATTGGTCAAAATAAAAATACCGATACTTTGGCACAAACTAAACCTAAACCTTTTTTATTGCCTAACAGCGAAATACTAATTACACCTCCTGCCCACTTTAAATATTCTGAAAAAATAAACGGATTTATTCATCCCGGCACATTTTCTTCAATTACTGTAACCTATATTGATGGCACTTCATTTCTTCAGATAACCGAAGGACTTACTTCCGAATATTTTACCTCTCAAAATACTGTTTTAGTTTCAGGTGAAGATGTAAAAACAAAATCCGGAATGGACGGAAAATTATACCTTTTAAGTTTTTCAGTTACCTCTACCGACACTTCAAAAAAAGTAATGCAATTTGAACGAATGATGCTCTTTACCGGCGACTATCAACGTACTATCTGGATAAATGCCAGTTATCCTGTGCTGGTAAAAAAACTACTATACCAGGTAATAAAAGAAAGCTTATTAAGTGTTGAATTTACCTCTAAAAACGAGTAATTTAGATGAAAAAAAATATTCACATATTACTTATCTTCGTTTTAACAATAAGCATATACAGCCATAGTATAGCTCAAACTTATACTATTACTCATGATATTCCATGGTCAACTTCAAATCAAAATATGTGGGGACCAAATGGCGACCCGTTTAGCATCGACACCAGCATAGATTTATTTCACATAGCTTTTGATACCATAATTTCTGCGGGTTATATGGATACTATTTTAGGCGAGCCATTTGGAGTTATGTTTGATATAGACACATGGTTTTTAATTGGCTCTACATTTGAAATGACAGGTTGGACAACAGGTTGGATTGATGTTAATTATCCAGTAGAAATTAATATTGAGGTTCCAAATAATTACACATTTAATCCCGGCGAAATAGTAACTATTCACTCCGATTACGAAGTTTTACCCGGATGGGAATTATATTCGCATTTCCCTCAGGCTGGTATAATTTCACTTGACCTGGATTTTGGATTTGGATTAGATATTGGTGCCAATGTGTGTTTATTCGGCTGCGACTACATAAATATTATGAACATTGACGTACCTACCGATTCCATCGTTATATTTTATTTAAACGGTCAAACCGGAGAAACTACCTATCCTTGTTATGACCCAAGTAGTCCATTCGGATTTAGTTTTTGCCACGACACTATTTTACCTATTACCTTTAATAATTTATTCGGTATTGGTTTAAGCGGTTCCATTACCCTTCCTTATATTGAAACAACTGATTGGTTAGACGATTCCGACCCTTGCCATCAAATTTTGTATGCTAATGGTGATAGTACATACATGGATTTGGATATTGATATTATTCAATTTTTATACGCTATTGCCGGACTTATTCCACCTCCGCAAGGACCTCTTATTCAACAATTTTTAACTATGCTTAACGGAACTTACGATTTGGGAGGCGGTATTACTATAGAGTACTCTTTAATGACGGCTCACATGTCTATTACTAACACTATGCAGCAAGATTTAACTTTTGACCCTACAGTTTACACTATTTTTACGTTTCCAACCCCTGTAGAATATTGGGTTTCTGACCCGCACAACGGGAATATAGAAGTTGACCATGGTACTTCAGATTCTATTTCTTTTGCCACCTGTATGGATTTTAGTTACCATTACCCTTGTTTTGGATGGCCCGAAATGCCAATTGGTTTTGATGCACATCTTGGCAACGAATTTACCAATCATACGTGGGATAGTTTAGCCTTTACTTTTCTTCTTACAGCTCTTGAATTTACCATTCACATTCCCTTTTTCTTTAAGTCAGCAACCATTCCCGAATTTTGTATTAATGTTCCGTTTAAGTGTGCTGACTCTACCTGCTATTACGAAATTTGTTCGCCCGAAATTACTAACGACTCCTGTATTTTAAAGGCATTAGGACCTCCTAACCCTTCCGATTCAAGCCATGGAGATACACCACCTATTATGGACTGGGATTATCACATAGGACCCTTGGTTGATTTATCTATTCCGTTAGGATACATTCCTATTACATGGTATAACAACACTTGGGAATTAGCAGGATTTATTGATACTACTTTTGACGGTTTTATCATGATTCCTAATCCTGAAATGCAAATTGTATCGGTTACCGATAACGATAATATTTGTGCGGGCGATAGTATTGGTTATATAACCATTAGTATGCAATATGGAACTCTTCCCTATATTTATACATGGTCAAATGGTGTTGTTGATACTTCTTATTCAAATGTCAACACACAATCGGGACTTCTTTCAGGAATTTATTTTGTAACTGTAAGTGATATTAATGGCTGTACGTTAACCGCTTCTGATACCATTACCGAAACCAATCCGCCCATTTTTATAACCCTATATCCTACCAATGTACTATGCAATGGCGGCATTACCGGTTCTATTACTTCACAGGTTTCTGGCGGCACACCTGGTTATACATATCAATGGTCGCCAATTGGAGGAACCGGAGCAAATGCTACTAATTTACCAGCCGGAGTTTATACACTTTCTGTTACCGATGCAGTTGGCTGTCCTCAAACGGCTACTGCCACAATTACTGAACCTGTTGCTCCAGTCGCCATTACACTTGATTCTATTTCCCATGTTCTTTGCTTTGGCGGTAATAACGGTTCTATTTCCATTTCAGTTAACGGAGGAAGTCCTGGTTATACATATATTTGGTCAAATGGCTTTACCCAACAAGACAATAACAACCTAACAGCTAACACTTACACCGTAACAGTTACCGATACCCATAATTGTACCGAAACACTTACCGAAACAATTACTCAGCCCCCTGTTCTGTTAGCATATATAGCAGCAACAAATGTTACCTGTTATGGTCTTTCCGATGGAACTGCCAGTTTAATAGTAAATGGAGGAACACCACCTTATACTTACCTTTGGAGTACTAATGAAACTTCAGAAGACATTTCCGGTTTATCGTCCGGAAATTACTCGGCAACCATTACCGACTCGCATTTATGTATCACCACAACTTCTGTTTTTATAACTCAACCGTTTGCACCACTTTCGTCAACCTACGAAGTAACCGATGTGCTTTGCCATGGTTTAAGCACGGGTAGCATAAATCTTATTCCTGCCGGAGGTACGGTTCCTTATTCTTATCAATGGGGTTCCGGTCAAACTACTCAGGATTTGAATAATATTCCAACCGGCACTTATGAAGTAACTATTACCGATTTTAATCTTTGCACTTTTACTGCAAGTGTTTTTGTTTCGGAGCCATTGCAGGCACTCGAAACAAATCTTACCGGTACTGACGTTCGTTGCTTTGGCGAAGTAAACGGGACTACCGATTTAACCATTTCGGGAGGCTCACCCCCATATATAATACTATGGAATAATGGGTCAAATAATGAAGACCTTAATACACTTTTCGCTGGAAATTATTTTGTAACCGTAACCGATAGTCACGCATGTTCTGCTGTTGACAGCATTAGCATTACTGAACCCGGAAAATTATATGCTTCTGTTACACAAGGTTTGCATATATGTATAGGTGAAACTGCCGATTTAACTGTGTCAGTTACTGGTGGAACTGCATGGTACACGTATCAATGGAATAATGGAGTTACCGATACAATAATACATGTTTTACCTGCTGTAACTACTAATTACAGCGTTACTGTTACCGACAGTCATGGCTGTACTACAAATGAGGAAACAAATGTTTTAGTTTATCCTCCATTATCGGCAGATATTTATACCGATAAAGATACTATTTGCCCGGGCGAAGCCATACTTATTTTCGGAACCATTTTAGGCGGTAACAATAATTACATTATTACGTTTAATGATTCAACCATTCAATTTCCTTATATTTATTATCCGCTCAATACATCGCAATACACTATAACAATTGCTGATGATTGCGGAACTCCTTCAATTACTTCCTACTTAAATATCTTTGTATTAAATACACATCCTGTCGGATTTCAGGCAGATATTACTTATGGTTGTGTTCCCCTTACCGTTACTTTTAATGAGGTAAATCCCGTTTCCGGAGAGACCTATCTATGGAATTTTGGTGAATCCAATTCTAACGTAAGCATTGTTAAAAATCCAACGCATACGTATGAAGTACCGGGCAATTATGATGTTTCGCTTACCGTTACCTCTGCTGAGGGTTGTTCATCGTATTTAGAAATAAATGATTTTATTCATGTGTATCCATTACCTGAAGCAAAATTTGTAACTAATCCTGTAGCAATTAATATCATTAATCCTACGGTTAATTTCATTAATTTATCTACCGGTGCAACTGATTACCAATGGTATTTTGGTGACGGTGATTCATCTGACATCGAAAATCCGTATCATACATATTTGAATATCCCTAATCAATATAATATTACACTGATTGCTATAAGTACTTATGGCTGTTCCGATACAGTAAATTATACACTATTAGTTAAAGGTGAATATACGTTTTATGCTCCTTCGGCTTTTTCGCCAGATGCCGATGGTAAAAACGAAGAATTTTTGGTTTATGCTACCAATATAGATTTTAACTCGTTTAAACTCGAAATTTTTGACCGTTGGGGTGAAGTAATTTTCAGAACATACGATATTACTGAAGGCTGGAACGGCAGAGCTAAAAATAACAAATTAGTTCCCGTGGGTTCTTATACGTGGATGGCTGTGTTTAAAGACTTAAACGGAGTAACCCGTATAAGAAACGGAAGCGTAACTGTAATCAGATAATTAGAACCTTTCCTTAATATCATGCATTATTAAAATTTATAAAGTTCATTGTTAAACAACAGATCATTAACAAATTGTTATCAGCATCAAAAATAAAGATAAATCGCTTCATTGTTAAATTGTTATTTGTTAACAAATAGAGAATGTTTTAATAAATAAAATAGCAATTTATACCTTAAATCCGCAAGTGATTTATAACTTATTATCTCC
>PCSS01000369.1:5592-8366 GCA_002771395.1 Bacteroidetes bacterium CG23_combo_of_CG06-09_8_20_14_all_32_9
TGTTCATCCCGACTTGCCGGTAGAAACAATGAAGCAATTTAGCAATTACGGAAAAGTTAAAATTATTCCTGTTTAAATATACATACAGATTAATCATGAGAAAATTATTTATTATTTGGATTACTGTATTTTTTATATTTTCATTTAACCGCCTTAAAGCACAATCAAGTCCCGAATCACTTATTGATACCTTCTTTGTTTATTATAAAGATATCAGCATCGATAAGGCTATTAACTTTGTTTTTGCCACTAACAAATATATGCAACAAAGCAAAGAAGTAATTGATAACATTAAACTTCGCTTAAATCGTGCTACTCCTTTATTAGGTCCGTATTGCGGCTACGATTTATTTATTAAGCGACAAGCCGGACAATCGTATGTGTTTTTAAGTTACTTAATAAAATACGAGCGACAACCAATTCAAATATCGTTTACTTTGTATAAGCCCATGGATAAATGGCAAATTCAAAACCTTCGCTTTGATGATAAAGTGAATGATGAACTTGAAAAACTTCCGAATTTGATGAAATAATTGTTATTATACTGTGATTGGTTAAAATTTTAACTTTCTTTTTTTTATTTACCCCGTTAAATCCCGCAAAGCGGGAATTTTGCCTTTGGCAAAATTATTTAACGGGGTGAACTCACCCTAACCCTCTTTACGAGTAGAGAGGGAACAAATTGTAATACCAAACCGCTAACAAGATAGTGGAGGTTTTGGGTGGTGTGGAGATTGTTTCGTTCCCCGCAATGACGGGTAGGAAGTTTGGATTGAAGCATTCGTAACCAGCAACACAATGCCGTCATTACGAAGGAGGCACAACTGAAGCAATCTCCCTTTTTGCTCTTTTTGTCAACCTAAGGTTCTCGTTAGTTGGCTAAAAACAGCATCTTGTTAGCGGGTTGGTATTAGTTTGTGGTTAAACCAGAAATTATAAATTTTAAACTTTCAAAAATGTCCGACTTTACAGACAGACTCTAAATAGTGTGATTTAGAATAAGTGATATTTTACAATGCTCTTATTGCAAGTGATTTGCCCTGCTTTATGCGGTCCGACATGCCAATACCGTCTTTTAAGTTTCCGCCTATTATTAATCCGGGATATTCTTTTTCTAATTTTTCAACTTGTTTGAATCGTGCTTCAGATTCAATTCCGTATTGAGGAATAGCGTTTTTGTGCCAGTACAAATTAAACAGCGATGGATTAAATTTTGATGGTTTCATTAGTTGCATAAATTCTTTTTCAACTATTGCTTTGAGTTCGCTTTCCTTTTTTTCGAAAAGTTCGGGTTTGCGTATTCCGCCCATAAAAAGAGTGAACGATGTTCCATTATTAGGAGTACGTTGCATAAAAAGTGATGACATAAATAAAACTCCAAGTACGTTACGTTTTTCAATAAAAGGAATAAGTCCGCCAAAACCTTCCGGTTCCATTCCATCCCAATTATCGAAGCCCAGAACTATTTCAACTACATTTGCATAAGGCAGGCACGAAATCGGCACAAGATTTTCTTTCTCTAAAAAAGTCATAAAATCATTAAGTACATAAGCACCGGTAGTTGTAATAAGTTTGTTTGATTTTACCGTAATTTCATTTCCTTCAGAATTTTTGAAAGTGGAAATATATTTTCCGGAAATATATTGAATTTGTAAATTTGTTGCACCAAGAATAAAATTTTCAGTACCAGCTTCTTTATAAAGTGCATTAGTTAATTGAGATAACCCCCCTTTTACAGAAAATACTTTTTTTGTTGCTTTCATCTCCTGCGGAGTTTTCTTTTTAAATCCTTTTTTTATTGCACCACCAATAAAACTTCCGTAGGTTTGTTCAAGATTGTAGAGTTTTGGCAAGGCGTGGCGTGTAATTAAACGTGCAGGGTTACCGGCATAAACTCCCAAAATAAATGGGTCAACAGCGTAATCAAGAAAACTTTTTCCCATGCGGCGAAGTACAAGTTGCGAAAGACTTTCGTCGGGGTTTTTACCACGTGAACGGAAAGGTTCGCCAAGAATTCTGATTTTATCCCGGGAAGTAAAAAGTGGAGTTGTAATTCCTTTCCAAAGACCTGAAGGTAATAGTTCCCATTTCCCATTTTTTAAAATAAAACGTTTGTTTGCTTCTTTACCCGGAATTTCTATCGTGCATTTGTCGCCAAGGTCTTCAAACAATTCAGCAACTTCGGGTTGCCCAATTATACCTGTATTCGGACCCGTTTCAATAAGATAGCCGTTTTGTTTTTCGGTTTGAATTACGCCGCCAGTTTTGTTTTGTTTCTCTATTACCAGAAAATCCGCTTTGTTTTTGTTTAAGTAAAAGGAAGTAGTTAAGCCTGTTAATCCTGCTCCTATTACTGCAATATTTTTTTCAATTATATTTATACTTTGCATAGAGTAAATTTGTATATTTTGATTTTTGAAAAATTTCTGATTTCAAATTCCCGTTTTTAGTATAAATTAATTAGAGTCTGTCCATAATATCAGCATTTTTAATTTATAAGATATAGTGGAATGTATAAGGAAATAGGGTATAGGGGAATAAGGGTATAAGGTATAGGGTATAACTTGTTCTGCCTTATGCCTTTATACCATATACCTTTGTACCTTGTCTTCATAAGTTCAGAATTAAAAATATTACATAATTTACAAGTTTTCTCGACTTTATAGACAGACATTAATTAGAGTCTGTCCGTAATATCTAAATTTGCCACGAATTACTCACAATATTATTTTTTTTCTATTGGTGCTTGCCCCGTTAAATAAAAAATATAAAGA
>PCSS01000369.1:8386-8947 GCA_002771395.1 Bacteroidetes bacterium CG23_combo_of_CG06-09_8_20_14_all_32_9
AAAAAATATAAAGAACATCATCTCCTTTTATTAACAAATATTTAACGGGGTGAATGAGATCGCTTCGCTAAGTTGCACGAATTAAAACCGTGCCATAGTTTCAAACGCAGAAGCCGGACATTACAGACAGACATTAATTAATTGTATAATCATTTCTACGAATTTTTTATGCGCTACCGGAATTTTCACCCTCGAAATATTTATTTCGTTAGTATTATTTTTCAAAGGTATAATAACTTTATCAAGGTCGTATAAAGTTTCAAGATTTTCGCAAACAAAACTTACAGGAATAATTACAATTTCTTTAAAACCATTGTCTATAAGGTTATTAATAGTTTCTAAAGTGCCTGGTGAAAGCCATATTTTTGGATTCATTGCCGATTGGTAAGATACTCTGAAATTCAAACCTACTGATTTGGAAATTAATTTTGCCGATGCTTCAACTGCCTTTTGGTAAGTGTCTCCTTTTTTAATAAATGAAAGTGGAATGGAGTGTGCACTGAAGAGTAAAAATGGTTTCGATAAATTATTTGTTTTAATATGGTTTGTTATCAGGTCTTT
>PCSS01000320.1:0-263 GCA_002771395.1 Bacteroidetes bacterium CG23_combo_of_CG06-09_8_20_14_all_32_9
CATTTGTAATTGCTGTTGTGGGTATTGTTATATCATTTATCCCATGTTTAGGAATGTATGGTTTGGTACTTTGCGGAATAGCTTTAATTTTAGCAATTATTGCTTTTATTCAGGCAAAAAAGGCAAATGGTTCAAAAGGGCTTATTATAGCAGCATTGGTAATTTCAATTGTGGGTACATCAATAGATTCGTGGCGATTGTATGATGCGAAACCTTTTCTTGAAAACGTTTTAAAAGATGCTTTTGAAAAAATTGACATAAAA
>PCSS01000320.1:278-4287 GCA_002771395.1 Bacteroidetes bacterium CG23_combo_of_CG06-09_8_20_14_all_32_9
GACATAAAATCATTAAATGATGAACTTAACGATGCCATGAACGAATCAATGGATAGTTTAGGCAGTTCAGTTGACCAAATGCAACAAGGTTTGGATAGTGTTAAAACAAAGTAATTGTTTTTGAATAAAAACATTTTCAGCAAAAGCTATATCATTTTAAATCTGATATTCGCCGGAATAATTTTACTTGTAATAATTTATTCCGGTATTTTTTCGGCTCAAAAGGCTAATCATCCAATATCATCTTATTGCCCTAATCAACCGTGTGCAAGTACTGGATTATCGAGAAGTTTTAGCGAGATTGTTCGATTTAAATTTGAAAGTGCAAAAAAATACAACTCAAATGGACTGGCAATTTTTTTATTTTTCTTTATTCAGTTTTGGTTACGAATTTTGTTCTCAATAATTTATCACAAAAATAAAACATCATTCAAAACCATAATTATTACAGACTCAACAATATCTTTAATTTTGTTTTTCTTTGCATTTAAAAACTTTATAATTTTGATATTTAAATAAGAAAGATTTTTAAATTTATATCGTATTCTTGAGTAAAAAAATTATTAACTTTAAAAAATATAAATATCAATTAATACCATGATTGATGCAATAAAAATAAATGAGGTAATTAAAAAGATTACTTTAAATTACAATCCAGATAGCATTATTTTATTTGGTTCTTATGCATTTGGTACTCCAAATAGTGATAGTGATTTAGATTTACTAATTATTAAGCAAACTTCATTACCAAAACATTTAAGGGCAAGCGAAGTAAGAAAACATTTGTATGGTATGATGATTCCGATGGATTTATTAGTATATACACCAAGTGAATTTGAAACCGAAAAAAGCCAGAAATACTCTTTCCTAAATTCAATTATTTCTAATTGCAAGATTTTATATGAACGAAAAGATTGAAATTGTAAAAGCATGGTTAATAAAGGCAGACCACGATTTAGGAACTGCAAAAATAACTTATTTACACATTCCAGAATACCGAGACACAATTGCATTCCATTGTCAACAGGCAGTTGAAAAATATTTGAAAGCATATTTATATCATTTGGAAATTATTTTTAACAAATCACACGATTTAGTATATTTAATTGATTTAATTTCACAAAAAGATTTGTTTTCAAAAGAATTGTACGACAAAGCTTCAAGTTTAGAAAATTATTCTGTGCAATTGCGCTATCCAAATATTGTGATTGAATTATCTGATTTAGAAATTCAGAATAGTTTAAAAATCGCAAAAGAATTTAGAGATTTAATTATTGATAAGCTCAATTTTCAAATTGATTATAATTCAATAATTGACTAAAAACTATATTCGATAATTTCTTTAATGTTATTTGCTTTAGCATTTAAAAACTTTATACTTTTGCTAATAAATTAAATAATATGAATAGATTATTTTTATTTTCAGTTATATGTTGCATTATGTTATCGTGCAAAAACAATTCTGTTCAAAGTGTTGATGCCAAATTCTCCGATGGAAAGCCCGCAAAAGTAAGCTGGGTTAATAAAGAAAACGGGAAAAACGATACAATAAGAAAATTAGAATATTACCCAAATGGCAATAAAAAAGTTGAAGGTACTTTAAAAGAAAATTTACGTGATGGAAGATGGACTTACTGGTACGAAAACGGAAAAATCTGGAGCGAAGGAACCTTTAGCCGAGGCAAAAGCAACGGAGTATTTAATATTTTTAACAAAGACGGAACCAAATATATGCAATCTTATTACAAAAATGGCAAACCCGATGGTTGCTGGACTTTCTTTGACAAAAACCGAAAAAAGAAGGAAGTTTATTATAAAAATAATAACAAAGTTAAAGAAGTGGATTTTTAATTTGACATATTAATTTTTTTCTGAATTTGGTTCAGATTTTTTCAAATACAATTCTATAATGCTCGAATATTTCTCTTTCAAAAACAAGTAAGTTGGCTTGTATTTTAAATCGGCGCATCCATTCTCTAAATGACTGGTTAGTTAAATATGCAGGGATATAAGAAGCAAAAAGCAAATATTTTTTGAAATTAAATTTTGTAAATGCCGCTGTCCATCTCTTAATGGTTTCAATGTAATCTAACCTGCCGCTATCAACTGATATTACTTTGAAATGTTCTTTTGCAGGCTCAATTAATCCTTCTTTACCATAAGGCAGCCACGAGCCAGGGAATACGCGACAAATTATATCCATCAATTCTTCGTTGGTAAATACCTTTTTCCGTAAATCAGTTTTATTAAACGGGATATCTTCAAATTTAACCATGTTAGGACCAAACACCATTGCCTGACAATAAAAACGGCCGCCAACAGACAATAAGCCGGCTATTTGTTTAAAGTATGTTTTATAGATTTTTTCTTGCTGCCCGTCTTCATACTCTTCAACGGAACATAAATGTTCAGGGCTTCCCATAGCTGTAACAACATCAAACTTTCCAAATGTTTGCGGAGTAATATCTTTAGAGTTCATGTGCTTAACGTTTAGCCCGTTTTTTATACAGGCATCTGCCTGTCCTTTGGCTAACACAACGCCATAAGCATTTACACCACGTTGAGTTAAATAATCAACAAATGAACCCCAACCGCATCCTATATCAAGAACTTTTGTTCCTTTTTTAATGTTACATTTATTCTCAATAAACTGGTATTTTTTTAATTGTGCTTCCTCGGTGGTTATCGAAAAATCACCGTCAAATCTTGCACAACTGTAAGCACCTTTTTCGCCTAAGCTTAAGCGAAATATTTTATCCATTCTGGTATAATGTGCATCTAAATCTTTTTGTACCGCCATTCTTTTTATTTTTAAGTTAACAGTATTAATCCCAATTCCTTTGGGGTTTGTTTTTGTATTTAGTTACAAAATTAATATTTTATTCTTTATAGTACCAATTTTTTAATTTCAGATTAACCACATCATAAATTTTATAGTAGTCATTCAATTGTCGGACAAACTAATGGGAACTTTTAAAGTGTTTAACATTTTATGAAGTTCAAGGTAATAGTTCGGTAAGTTTTTACAAAGTGCTAATTATTAATAGATTTCTCGTTACCGCTAAAAATGACAATAACATTAATAATCAGCATTTTGTCATTTCGACACATTCACGGAGTTTATCCTGACGAAGGAAGGGTTCAGTGTAAACTTTATGAGAAATCTAAAAAACTACCGAACTATTGTTAAGGACTAATTTTTAAAAATTTATTGTTCATATCTACATGACAATATTTCCCCTGTTGTGGCTGAAATTACGTAATGAGGTCCTCCTCCAACCATCTGCGGGTTGGATAGCTCATAATCCACATACCACTTTTCCTTTCTCAATTCTGCTTTAACATCGTAGATTGATAAATCCCTGTAAGCTGTTAGTGCATTCTTTTCCGCAATTTTCAATGCTGTTTCGCGATCAATCAAAACGGAAGATTCTTCCATAATGTTTCCAATTTTTGTTGAGTCTTTTTTAATATTTGTCTTTTTTAATGATGTGCTATTGCAAGAAGTCCAACTTATACATGCGAAGAGCAACAGTCCTGTTAATAGTTTTGTCATTTTATTAATTTGTCGTATAACCCTTGCCCTGTTAGATAATCGCATTGAATAACGAGATACTGAAAAAAACAATATCTAACAGGGTAAATGAGATCGCTTCGCTAAGTTGCACGAATTAAAACTTTTAACAAACTATGGCACGGTTTAAAACCGTGCCATAGTTTCGAACGCAGAAGTAGAACATTACAGACAAGCACTAATTAAACTAAAAACCAATAAACCATAAACTGCGTAAGCCCTAAAGTATTCGTAAAATAATTATGCACAACGACCAGTCGGGATAAGCTCTTCAAAAATGGGGACATCTTAACAATTTCCGATTCTAAACTTGTTTCAGTACAAATTATCTTCAGTATAATAATGTATCTTAATTAAGGGAACTTCTAAAAATACGCAATTCGTCATGCTGAATTTATTTCAGCATCTTTAACTTCCTAATAATCAGATTCCGAA
>PCSS01000320.1:4385-7454 GCA_002771395.1 Bacteroidetes bacterium CG23_combo_of_CG06-09_8_20_14_all_32_9
TAACTTTGCAAACCTAAATATCTTATGCAAAAATGTGGGGCGCAATTGCAAGTATTATTTTACGTAACAGGATAGTAATTCTGTTGATTCTTCTTGCACTAACTGTATTTATGGGATGGCAGGCAAGTCAAATTGAGCTTTCGTACCAGTTTGTAAAACCACTTCCAAAAGACGACCAGGCAATGGTAGATTATAATTCTTTCAAGAAAATGTTTGGCGAAGATGGCAACGTTATGGTTATCGGTTTTCAGGATTCTAATCTTTTCGAACTCCCGAAGTTTAACGGTTTGTTCGATTTAGGAAAAGATATTAAAAAAATAAGTGGTATTAAAGAAGTTCTTTCTGTTGCCAATATTTACAATATAATTAAAAATGATAGTGTTAAGAAATTTGAATTTAAGCAATTATTAAAAGAAAAACCTGTATCGCAGAATGAATTAGACAGTCTTAAAAAAATAATTCTATCACTTCCTTTTTATGAGGGGTTAGTAATTAATAAAGATTACGCCACATTAATGTTAATTACTTTTGATGATAAGAAACTGAACTCAAGGGATAGAATTGAAATTGTTGAGACAATTAAAGAAAAAGCCGAGACATTTTCTGCTAAACATCACATTGTGCTTCATTATTCGGGCTTGCCGTATATCCGTACCCAATTTATGAAAACTGTTTCAAATGAAATGTTTTTTTTCATGTTTCTTGCAATTGGAGTTGCGGCTTTAGTACTTTTTATTTTCTTCCGCTCATTCAGAGTTGTTGGGTATTCACTTGTAGTGGTAGTAATTGGTCTTATCTGGTCGCTTGGTACAATTCATTTATTTGGTTATCAAATTACTATTTTATCAGGAATGATTCCTCCACTTATTACTGTAATTGGGTTACCAAATTGTATATTTTTTACTAATAAATATCAGGATGAAATTCGCCGGCACGGGAATAAAATGCGGGCATTAAGCATGATGGTTCGTAAGGTTGGATTATCAAATTTTCTTGCAAATATTACAACGGCAATTGGTTTTGGCGTTTTTTATTTTACAAACAGTTCGCTCCTGGTTGAATTTGGTTTAGTAGCCGCAATTAATGTAATGGCTTCATACTTTGTAGCATTAATTTTTTTAACAATAATTCTTAGTTTTTTACCGGTTCCATCGCTTAAAAAAAGAAATCATTTATCGGGAAAACTAATAAATGCAGTTATAAATAAAATTAATTTTTTGGTTCATAACAGAAGAACCGCAATTTATATTGTGGTTACTATTATTACAATTGCCGGTGGATTGGGAATGTTTAATATCAAAAAAATAGGATATGTTGTTGATGACCTTCCTAAAAAAGACCCTATATATACCGATTTACGCTTTTTCGAGAAAAATTTTAAAGGTGTTCTGCCTTTTGAGGTTCTAATAGATACGAAAAAAACTAAAGGAGTTTTTACCAACGATGCAAAAGCACTTTATAAAATAAAAATGTTGCAGAAAACCGTAAATGCAGATACCGCTTTCTCAAGACCTCTTTCGGTAGTAGAGGCACTAAGATTTGCATACCAGGCTTATAACAATGGTAAACCCAAATTTTACCAACTTCCGCCACCTTTAGAACTCAATAAAATGAAAGAATATATTTCAACCGTTTCAGGAAAAGAAAGTAAGTTTAAAGCATTCCTCGACAGCACAATGCGTTATACCCGTGTAAGTTTTCAAATGGCTGATGTTGGTTCAGTTCGCATAAAAGAAATTGTAAACGATTTACAACCAAAAATTGACAGCATTTTTAACCCTAAAGAATATAATGTAAGTATTACAGGACAATGTTTGGTTTTTCTTAAAGGTAATGATTATTTATTTCATCATCTTTTTATAAGTCTGTTAGTTGCTATAGGTTTAATTTTTTTGGTAGGAATTGTGCTTTTCCGCTCAGTACTTATTATTGTTCTTTCAAAAATTCCATGCTTAATTCCACTTGTTGTTACTGCAGGAATTATGGGATACTTTAATATTCCGTTTAAAATATCAACAATACTTGTTTTCAGTATCGCTTATGGATTGTCTTCTGATGGCACTATTTATATATTAACCGAATATAAACAGCAATTAAATAAAGGCTCCGGCAAAGATTCTATTTTTAATACTGTAAAAGAAGTCGGTTTAAGCATGATTTATACCAACATTATTCTTTTCTTCGGATTTGCTATATTTACATTATCGAGCTTTGGAGGAATGGTAGCTATGGGCATTTTAATATCAATTACGCTAATTAGCGCACTATGCACAAATTTGTTGATGCTTCCGTCTCTTTTACTTTCACTCGAAAAACGTGCTAACACTAAAAAAATGCTTAAAGATGCTATTGACTTTGAGGCAAAAGATGAAGAAAGTAACTATGAACAGTTATAAGTAGCGGCAGTGGCAGTTGGCAGTGGCAGTTGGCAGTTGACAGTAACAGTAAATGAACTTACGATTTTTTTACCAGTGTTTTTATTATTTCTCCCACATACATCCTATGAAAATCGCGTTTTGGGTAGTTGCTAATTATTGAATCGTCTAAAAAGTTTTCGGGGTTAATGTCGTGGTGGTATAACTTTTTACATTCTATTACAATACGAGCTTCAGCATAATATATTGATAAGTTTTCGCTTTCAATTGGAGTAAGTCCTAAACCGTTCATTTTATCAATATCACGACCAGATTTTGTACCGCTTAAATTTAAAATATCGCGATATTTTTCTTCAAAGAAGTTGATTGTAAAAAAGTCATTTTCCTCAATAAACTTATATGTGTAACGTGTGGGACGAATAAAAATAAATGCAACCGGTTTGTTCCATAAATTTCCTAAGCCGCCCCAGGCACCAGTCATGTTGTTAAAGTTGCCGGGTTTCCCAGCCGAAATCAGCATCCATTCTTTCCCTATAAGTTGAATAGCATTTTCGTTTAGTTTTTCGGGTAAAATTGTTTCGAACATCGTTTTTTATTTTTTACAAATATAATATGAGAATTTAATCAACAAAAATTGGCATTTTTCATTTCTCGGTTTACAACTTTTCAACTACTTCGTAAATCAAAAATCGTT
>PCSS01000320.1:7510-9793 GCA_002771395.1 Bacteroidetes bacterium CG23_combo_of_CG06-09_8_20_14_all_32_9
ACGGGGTTAATAAGTGTTCTTAAATCAAAAGAAACCGACATTACAGACACTAATTACTTTGAAGAACTTTAAACTCAACCCTTCGGTTTTGCTGGCGTCCTTCTTTGTTATCATTTGTAGCAATAGGTTGTAAAAAAGCATAACCTTTATATTCTAATCGTGAAGTAGTAATTCCTTTGCCGATTAAATAATCTACCACTGCTTTTGCTCTGTTTTCTGATAAAGGTTGATTTGTTTTCAATGAACCTTGATTATCGGTATGCCCTGAAATTTCGATGCGGATATTTGGGAAATCGGTGAGCATTTTTACAAGCCGGTCGAGTTCGGGGAAAGATTCGGAGCGTAAAGTAGCTTTTGCATAATCAAAGAAAATATTTTTCAAAATAACTTTCTGACCAACAGCCATTTTGTTGAGTAATATATCTTTCGTTATTTCCTGATAATTTGTTGCAGCAGGAATATCAAAGTTTTCGGAATGGAAAAGATAGCCTGTAGCTTTAACTGCTATTCCGTAGTTTCTTCCGGAGGGTAAAGTAATAAGATAACGTCCTGTAGAACTGTTAGAAGAAGATGTGGAGACTACTTCATTTTTTACGTTATCAACAATTTCTATTTGAGCTTCAACAGGGTTAAAAGTTAAAGCATCTTTTATAGTTCCTTTAAGAATTGTAAGACGGGTGGTTTTTATTTCAACCTGCTCGGCTATAATACTTTCGGTAACAGGTTCAACATTAGCAAGAAGATTATCTTCATTATGCAAAACAGGATTTTTTTCGGGTCCACGGAAAGTAATCATATAAATATCGTAATCGCCCTGACCATCGTCACGAACAGAACTGTAATAGCCATGTTTTCCGCTGGCATTAAGTATAAAAAACAAATCATCATCGGGTGTATTTACGGGATAACCAAGATTTTCGGGTATTAACCATGAGCCGTCATCCTGTAGTGTTGATTTAAAAATATCAAATCCCCCCATAGAATTATGTCCGCGTGAACTGAAATAAATAGTACGTCCATCAGGGTGCATAAAAACGCCTTCTTCGTCGTATTCGGTATTTATAGTACTCCCCATATTTTTAGGTTCTGCCCAACGTTCTTTTTCAGAATCCCAGTTAGTTTCCCAAAGGTCATGTCCACCAAAACCATCTGAACGGTCGCTTATAAAATACATTGTTTTGCCATCAAAAGAGAATGACGCGGAAGTTTCGTGATATTCTGTATTTATATATTTTTTTAATGTTCTGTTGTCAGGCGCAGTCCACTCTGAACCTTTTAAATTTGAAACAAAAATATCGCCGTTATTAGTTTTTCCGTTAAAAGTAAATAATTGCTGACCATCGGGAGAAATTCCTACGGTTGCATCGTTATTATTAGTATTCAAAGGTTTTCCGACATTTTTTGCTTGTCCCCACGATTTTACATCGTTATATGAAATATAAATATCTTCGAAAAAGAGATTATCATCCGGATCGCGTCCACCGCCATAAGTATCTGGGCGGCGTGAAGTAAACATCATCATTGATTCATCGGTAGAAATAAGCGGACTGTATTCGGGATACATTGTATTAATGTTAGGTCCGACATTATCAATAAAAACACGAACAGGATTTTTAATTAAATCTTTACCATTGTTACACTCTTTTATTCGTTTATCAATTTCTTTACGTTTAGCTTGCAAACCGGATGGCGAAAGTTGATTTTTAAACTTATTATATAATTCAATAGCTTTATCAAATTCTGCATTCAAATGGTATCCGGTGGCAAGTACAAATAATATATCGGGAGCGATATGTGGACTTAAACTATATGCTTTTTTATAATAATCAATACATTTAACCCGCTGAATAGAGTGAAGGTAGCAATTTCCTATTTTATAGTTAAGCAGTGCATTGTTTGGCACTTTTTGAACAACAGGCAGGTAAAAATCAAGTGCACGACGAAACCCGCCTCTGCCAAGCATATAAAGTTCTTCGGCTTGTTCAAGATTATCTTTTGCAACTTTATACTGGTCTTTGTTTGCAAAGTCTTCTTTTTTTATTTCAACTTCCTGACTTTTTACAATGCCTGCAAATGCTATAAAAACAATTGTTAAAATTAATCCTGTTTTCTTCATCTTTTTATATTTTTTAATTTATTGTTCAAAAAAAACTCACTGTCATTCAATTGTTTCATTGTTTCAAGGACAAAAATGACATACACGACATTAACCCCGTTAGATAATCGCTTGATTTAGGATAACCAATAATACGTATCCTATCTAACAGGGTAAACTGATGATTA
>PCSS01000022.1 GCA_002771395.1 Bacteroidetes bacterium CG23_combo_of_CG06-09_8_20_14_all_32_9
TTTATTCCACGCAAAAATCCTGAACCGGATTGTAATTTTTTTATATCGGAAGTAGATTTTATTTGAAAATAAATATCGTTTAATTTTTGAACATCAATTAATTGACGGCATATTTCCGACTCGCTTATTGCTTTAATAATTTCTTCATAATCGTTTATATTTTCTTTAATTCTTAAAACTAAATCAGCCGATTGTAATCCCTTTCTTTGATTTTGCAGCACAGCATCGGGTAATTTGTTTTTCATCGCCCTGCGGATAAGATACCTGTCAAAACCTTTTTTTACAAATTGTTCGTCAGGAATGGCAGTACAATATTCAAGAAGTTTTATATCAATTGTAGGGGCATAAATATTTATTCCGAATGCATCGCCGTTTTCCTGGGCAATTGATGCCCCTTGTGCCATATTTACATTTATTACTTGCATCCTGGTTTTGCGAAGCGATGATTTTGTAATAAAATGAGGGTCGTATCCTGCTTTATTCATTCTCCCAGGTAAATTTATATCAGTGGCAAATTGACGATTGATAAAGGAATATTGCATAAATGGCTTAGTCCCTTTTTTAATATCATACCAAAATCGCATTAAAAAATATGGTGTTTGTTTTCTTAAAAATGGCTTTATTCCAGGTTGTATCATATTTAAGTAATAACCTTTAAATGGCCATGAAATAGTAAAATTTCCCGCTTGTCCATTTAGCAATGTTCCTGCTCCGTTTTGC
The DNA here is from genome assembly GCA_002771395.1 of Bacteroidetes bacterium CG23_combo_of_CG06-09_8_20_14_all_32_9. Classification (GTDB taxonomy): domain Bacteria; phylum Bacteroidota; class Bacteroidia; order Bacteroidales; family GWA2-32-17; genus GWA2-32-17. The sequence goes on from PCSS01000022.1 coordinate 721, forward strand.
TTTGCGAGTTCATTTATCGATAAAATCCAAAAAAGGTTGGAACTGTTGCGAATCGGCGTTTTATGTATTTGCAGCGATTTTAAAACACCTTGCAATGGATTTCTATTTTCAGATTTTACAAGTATATGCTCAATGTTTGTATACATTTTGGCAACAAGGCTTGCAAGTTCCGATTCGTCGCCATATTGTGAGGGTTTTAGCAAACCATTAGTATTAAAAAGAGGTACCGATGTATAGGCTTTTATATTTTTTCCTTCTTTTAAAAGTTCAATTGCCGCTAAAGCTGTAACAGAAGTTGAATCGAGTCCGCTGCTAAGCATAGAAGCCACAGAACGATAACTTCTTAACCGGGATTTTACAGCGCTCACAAAAAGTTCGTTAAATGCTTCAACATAATCATCATCATTTTTAAAACGTATATCAGATACTTCCTCCAACCACCAGTATTTTGACAGAGATAATTTTCCTTTTTTATAAACAGCCCGATGTGCAGGCGGAATTCTGTAAATGTTTTTGTAAGCCGTTTCTTCAGCATATCCATGCCAGCCAACTAAAAGCTGGGCTATCTGAACTTTATTTATTTCATGCGAAACATTGGATATTGAAAGCAAAACATTTATATTGCTTGCAAAAGCTATAAAATTTTCGTTTACAGTATAATAAATGGAAGTGACACCATGATGGTCGCGAGCCAGAAAAAGCTGTTTTTCATTTCTGTCCCAAACTGCAAAACTCCAGTCGCCAAAAAGTTTTTTTGTACATTCATTACCCCATTTTTCATAAGCCAATGCAAGTAATTTTGTATCGGGAAAAGTTGTTCTTTCATCAGCAGAAATTTTGAAAATATCGCATAGTTCTATTCGGTTATCAAGGCGGGCTTTGCCAACTATTGTATAATTACTATTGCCAAAATCTCTTGGTTGCTTATCGTAAACCGATTCGGGAGTATCGTAAAGCTGAACCCAGCCAAACCCAACATTATTTTCATTCCAAAGTGCATAATTATCGTATGGAAAAAACTTTACAGAAGCATACATTTCCTCTATTTCCTGCATTTCTACAAGATGATTTTCTTTTTTTATTATCCCGAATATTACTGACACTTTGTTAGGCGCTTATTGTACGACTTTACCGGTTATGTTGTCACTATATTTCAGGTTTCTTCCTTTCATAATAGAGAAACGGAGAAAGGGAGATATGTGGAATTTTTACCGAATCAACCACTTATCCGCTCAATCAATCATTTTTACTATTTGACCTGAAATATTTTCATAATCACTATTAAGTTTTTGAAACTGATTTTGTGAAATATATATATACAAAGACAATCTATTTCCAACCAAATTTGAGTTTCGCAAGATTCTGTTTCTGAATCGCTCAATTTGGCTATAAAAGCCGTTTTATATCTACGTTTTCGCCATTATTCACCAATGTTGGCACAAACAGAACAAGATGATCTCCGTATCTGGTCGGATAGAGAATATTTTTCTTCAGCAGGAAATTTCTTTGTCATTTCAAAAATTTCCATTACGGCTTTTATAGATGCTTTACACACTTTTCCCATTTCTCCATTTCTCCCCGTCTCCGTTTCCCCCCGTCTTCGTTTTCCCGTTTCTCCGAAGGGCTTTTTTCTCTCAAGGGAAAATATAGTAACTTATTTTTTATATTGATTTTTTTTCTGCTTTATGCAAGTTATGTATAAAAGGCTACAACAGTAAATGCATCATGATTTTTTTCACCAATTACAAAAGTATCGCCTATTTTTACCCAGGCATGAGCTTCAAGTTTATCATCGTTTTTTCTTACGCCAAAATATATAGTTGATGATACATTACGTTTTTGTAACATTTTTTTTGCAGTAACCGATTGCTCCAGACATTTGTTTCGCCATAACGAATACTTTACACTACGCCTTATGGCTTGCTTAATGTTTGCAACTAACACCTCATCAAAATCAATTGTTTTTTCGGGCAAAACATTTAAAGTCCCAATTTTTTTTGAATACTTACTAAAAGGCACAAATATCAACTTTATTCTTATAAAAAAAGATGTAAAAAAGGCATTAAAAAAGAAATTTCGCTCTAAAGGTGAAACTTTAAAAACTTTGTAAATTGCATACTTCATTCGCTTTTGTCAATGAGTTTTTTTTCTGAAATATTTTCTAAAAAATCAGATACCTGTGCTTTACAGGTTTCGGGTGTTACATCAAATTCGGTCAAAAGTTTTGACACAATTTCCTGCAGATTATGAGGTGTTTCTAATAATTCCCATATTCGTGCGGCTACCGGATTTAGTGCAAAATATTTTCCGCTTTCGGGGTGCATCATTACAATTTCGTCATCCATACGACTTGCGAGCAATCGCTTATTTCGAACAAACTTTATTTTATCATTTATCATATTCTAAATAATTAGTTCACCGGAATTTGAAAGATAGTGATATTTTTTCATACAGGCAAAATGTTCGTTAATAATTTTCTGAATTAAATTTTCGGATAAAATGTTTTTATAATAACCGCTTTTACCAACTTTAAAAAAAGTTTTGCAGGCAGGTGATTTTTCTTTAAATCCTGTTTCCTGTTCGGCTTTTTTCATGTTTTCAAAATTACTGTATTTCAATGCTTTTATGAAATTTTCAGAATTATAAGGAATATTCAGAAACTGTAAAATTGATTGAAATTCCCGTTCAGAATTTTCGAGTATATTTTCGTACCGCACAACCAAAACAGGAAAATTATTTTGCGTGGTCCAGCTTTGCACATGCCCGCTCCACGAAAGCAACCTCTGCCGAATTTGTTGATTATACTTTTTTTTACTTGCGGCAAGACAAAATTTATTTTCGCACATTTTTTCGGCGGCTTTTTCGGGGTCTGTTCCAAGATGGTTAGCAAACGAAACAGCCACATCTAACGGATTGCGAATAAAATAAACAGCAGCCTTTGTTTTTCTTACCGGAAACATGTTTTCACCCGATGGCAAAGTAACAAAGGCATCGTGGGTTTTTACAAATGCGTTTTCGTCGTAATTTTCTGCCCATTTTTCGAAAGCAAAACTTCGTAATTCATCACATTCGTCGGCGGTTAATTCTGAAATATCAAAACCTGTGTTATCTTCAATAATTTGACGACTGCTAAAAATTGCACCAATATTTAAGTGATTAATGTTAACAGGTTCATCGCTTTTACTTAAATAATTAGCTAAAAACACACGGCACCAGGTATTTCCCGATTTTGGGTAAGAAGCTAACCAAACAATGTTTTTTTTCATTTTTACCACTGTTTAATAGTATCCTGAATTGTTACAGAAAGCTCATTAAGTGTATTGCTGTTATTATGCTTCAAAATTTTAAAGCAGGAAACTGACTTTAACAACTGCGTCAATATTTTGAAATGCTCAACAGCATAAATTTCATTAATCATCTTTGCCCTGAAAATATGCTGACGTAAAACATTAAATTTATCAACACCCTTTATTTCTTGAATTTCAATATTTTCTTTATCGCCATTTTCGATAACAAATATTAATAGCGGTTCAAGAATTCCGCTAAAAAATGCAGGACGGTTATCAAAACGATATTTAAACACATCTTTTCTGATAAAAGGTAAATCTTTGTTCAACAATCCAAGCATTTCAATACTATCCTGCCACAACTTCGCCGATGGGAAAGAAGAATAAACTACAGGCAAATTATTTATTGCCGACACAACCGTAACATCGTCTGCAATAAGCGGATATCCATATTTACGATTTAAATCAAGTGCAATTGTTGATTTACCAACTCCGGCATTTGCAGCAAAAAGCACGGCTTTATTGTCAACTTTAATTCCGCTTGCATGTAAGGGTAACAACCCCCGCTGATGCAAAAGCATAACTATAACCGAACTTATTAAAAATGTTTTTATGTCGTTTTCGTCGGCATCTTTTTCAGGTTGAATAATAATTTTATTTCCGTTGCAAACATAAAATGCCGCCCACGGTTTATACCTAATAATAAATTCATCTGCAGATATTTGAAATCGAAATCCATTTATTATTTTTTCATCAAGTTTTTTGGGTACTTCACCATAAGAAACAGTAACCTGAATATCGCCAGATGAAGGTAAAAACTCGGGAATTTTAATTTCAGATGAAATATTTATACCAAAAGCCGAGTATGTATATGTGGTAGCCATTTTTTTGTCCACAACCTGACAGGTTACAAAGTTCCTGTCAGGTTGTATATTCAGATTGTGAATCTAATTTCATACCCAACAGGTGCTTCGTTACCTGTCGGGTGATTTGTATTTGAAGTACAAATTTATCCTTTTCGCAGTATAATTTTATCCGATTTGAGCCTTATACTGTTCAGCAGTAAGCAGTGTGGCAATTTCCGAAGGATTTGCAAGTTCAATTTTAATCATCCAGCCATCGTTATACGGGTCTTTATTAATAAGCTCGGGCGACGATTCTAATTTCGTGTTTTTTTCGATAACCTTGCCCGATGCCGGCATGTATGAATCGGAAACAGTTTTTACAGCTTCAATAGTTCCAAAAGTTTCACCTTTTGAAAGAGTTTCGCCAACGGTTTCTATTTCAATAAATACAATATCGCCCAATTCGCTTTGTGCAAAATCGGTTATACCAACAAAAGCATTGTTGCCCTCAACACGAATCCATTCGTGTTCTTTGGTGTACTTTAAATTTTCAGGAACATTCATTATTCTATTATTTTTTTATGGTTTTATTGGTTTCAAAAGTATCAAAAAATCAAATAACCAAAAAATGTTTATTGTCATATTTTTTTAATAAACCTAAAAT
>PCSS01000205.1 GCA_002771395.1 Bacteroidetes bacterium CG23_combo_of_CG06-09_8_20_14_all_32_9
TAGGGTATAAGGGGTTCGCTTTATTCCCTATTTCCTTATACCATATTCCTTAAAATGAAAAAGATTGATATTGCAGACAAACACTATTTAGTTGAAATAAAACTATGTTGCAAATTTCACTCATTGATGAGACCTTTAATGGACTTAATTCTGAACATTATAAATTAACCATTCAGTTTTTGCCCGATGGGTTTTCATATACTTTACTTGATAATGTAAGGAAGAAATATGTTATGTTAAAGCATTATCAGTTTAAGAATAATGAAAAAACATTAGATGAAATTAATGGTATTTTAGCTACCGATAAATTATTTAACTTTAAATATGAAAGCGTAAGAACTTTTATTTTTACAAAAAATATTACAATTATTCCTTCAGTTTTTTCTGATAGAGAAAAAATTTCAAAGTTTACAACATTTAATTTTGGCGAAATAAATTCTAATGAAAGCTATGAATGCAAAGCTGCTTTTGATTCCACCCTGGCTTTTTGTTTGGAACAGAATATTATTAAGATACTTTCATCATTAAATTGTCATATTTTTTATCCGCATGCAATTACAGTTTTAGCAGAAGCTCAAAAAGATTGTTTACAAAAAGAAAATTGTACAGGGATGTATTTGAGTTTATTGTCGGGTAATGCCGAAGTTGTTGTGGTAAAAAATAGTAAACTTCAACTTTTTAATATTTTTCAGTATCACTCCGAAGATGATTTGTGTTATTATTTTATTTATTTATTTAACTTATTTCAATTTGATAAAGAAAAAACTCCTGTAACAGTTTCAGGAATTACACAAAAAAATGATAGCCGTTTAGTAAAAATTGAGCAGTTTATTAATAAACTTCAATTTTCTAAACCAAGTTCGAAATATATTTATAGTTATAGGTTTAACGAGGTTCCAAAACATCATTTTTCAAATCTTTTTATAATGCCTTATGAGGATAATAAGCGGTAATAATAAAGGAAGGCATATAATACTACCAAAAGGTTTAACAGCAAGACCTACTACCGATTTTGCCAAAGAAGGTTTATTCGACATTCTTGCTAATAAAATTGAATTTAAAAATATTTCGGTGCTTGATGTTTTTAGCGGAACAGGAAGTATTAGTTATGAGTTTGCATCACGCGGAGCTAAATCGGTTATTGCAGTGGAGTTAAATTTAAAACAAGTTGCATTTATTCGCGACGAAGTAAAAAAAATGAGAATGAATATTAAAGTAATGCAAGCTAATGCTTTCTTTTACTTAAAAAAAACAAAACTTAATTTTGATGTAATTTTTTGTGATCCGCCTTACAATATTAGCGGTATTGACCAAATACCCGATATTATTTTTGATAACCGGCTTTTAATTCCGGATGGCTGGTTAATTTTAGAACATTCAACGAAATACAATTTTTCAGAGCATAGGAAATTTATTGAGTGCAGGAAATATGGTAGTGTACATTTCTCATTTTTTCGTTAACGGGACTTCTAAAAATTGCTTTTTCTTTGTTTGACTTCAATTTTTAAATCCTCATTTACGATAGTCATACAATAGTCATACAATGGTCATACAATGGCCATTCAATAGTTATTTAGTGGTCATACAATGGTAATACGATAGTTACTCGTAATACTTTAAATTCTTTAGTTGTATATCTCTCAACCTTAATTGCAGCGAGGTTTTGTTCATAAAATCGTTTTTGTCAACAGAAAAACATACATCAAAAGTTCTGCATTCGGCAACTTCCATAGCTTTACTTCCAAGTCCAAATCCAATAGCTGGAAAAATACTTCCCGGGCAGCTGTCCTGACGTAAATCAAGTTTTAAATGTTCATTTTTTTTTCCAACTGTTTTTCCTATGCCTGAATCAAAAACATTGTTTGCAACAAAAACCGGGTTCATATTTTCGGGTCCATAAGGCTGAAATCGCTGAAGTATCCTGAAAAACTTAGCATCAATTTGAGAAAGTTTCAGAACATCATCAATTTCGATATGAGGTATAAGTTGTTTTTCGGTAATACTTTCCGATACAACTTTTTCAAACATTTCAATAAATTTATTAAGATTTTCGGGTTTCAACGAAATTCCTGCGGCAAATTTATGTCCGCCATAATTTTCTAACAACTGTCCGCATTTATCAATTGCATGATATAAATCAAAACCTTCAACAGTTCTTGCCGAACCGGTAATAAATCCATTTGACTTTGTTAAAATTATGGTAGGACGATAATAATGTTCAATTAGTCTGGATGCAACAATACCCACAACGCCCTTATGCCATTCAGGATTATACAAAACAGTAGTTTTCTTATTTTTAATAGCTTCGTTGGAGTTTATCATTTCTATTGACTCGGCAGTAATCTTTTGGTCAAGGTCTCTCCTGTTTTCGTTGAATATATTGATACCTTTGGCAAATTTAAGTGCATCTTCTTCATTTTGTGAAACAAGTAACTCTACAGCTTTTGAGCCTGTTTCAATTCTTCCGGCAGCATTAATTCTTGGACCAATTTTAAAGACTATATCATTAATATTCATCCCCATATCATCAATTCCGCATACTTTCTTAATTGCTTTTAAGCCAAATACGGGTTCTTTGTTAAGTTTTTCCATGCCGTAAAATGCTAAAATTCTATTTTCGTCTGTTATGGGAACAATATCTGAAGCAATACTTACAGCAACAAGATCTAAAAAGGTATAAATCTGATTAAATGAGATACTTCGTTTAATACAAAATGCCTGAATAAGTTTAAAACCAACGCCGCAGCCCGAAAGTTCTTTATACGGATATTTACACCCGGGTTGTTTGGCATCAAGTACTGCAACAGCTTGCGGTATAGTATCGCCAGGCAGGTGATGGTCGCAAATAATGAAATCAACGCCCTTTTTGTTTGCGTATTTAATTTTTTCAACGGCTTTAATTCCACAATCAAGGGCAATAACCAAAGTAAAAGCATTGTTTGCGGCATAATCAATTCCTTTAAAAGAGATTCCGTAACCTTCACCGTATCTATCAGGAATATAATACCTTATTTGCGAATATCTTTTTCTGAAAAAGGAATACAACATAGCAACAGCAGTGGTACCGTCAACATCATAATCTCCGTAAATAAGAATTTTTTCGTTGTTATTTAAAGCTTTTTCAATACGCATAATAGCTTTATCCATGTCCTTCATCAAAAAAGGATCGTGCAACTTTTTTATATCGGGATTAAAAAATTCATCGGCTTCTTTAAAAGTTGTAATTCCGCGTTGAACCAATAAATTTGCTATAACAGGGTCAACTGATAAACTTTTAGCCAGTTCCTGTATCAGCGTTTCATCTCCTCTTGGCTTTAGAACCCATGTTTTTTCCATATATTATTGTATATCAAGGTTAAGTAAAAGAGCAAGATAATGTTTCAGGTATTTTTTAACATCTTCAACAGACTGTGTTTTACCTAATTCCTTTTGCATTGAAGTAACACCTTTATCAACAAATCCACAATGATTTATGAATAAAAAATATTTTAAATCGGTATTTACATTTAATGCAAAACCGTGCATGGTAACAAATTTTGAAGTGCGAACTCCTATTGCACAAATTTTTCGTGTTTTTCCAGGAATATCTGCATTAAGCCATACGCCTGTTGCACCTTTTAATCGTTCACCCTTTATTCCAAAGCATTTTAAAGTTAAAATTACAGATTCTTCCAGCGACCAAATATATTTTTTAATACCAATACCGGCTTCTTCTAAGTCAATAATGGGATATACAACAATTTGTCCTGGCCCGTGATAAGTAATATCCCCGCCACGATTGGTTTTGCAAAAAACAGCATCAATTTCTTTAAGGACTTTAGAGTTTGCAAGCAGATTGCTTACGTTACCGTTTTTTCCAAGAGTAAAAACATGAGGATGCTCACAAAAAAGGAGATAATTAATTTTATGAGTTTGTTGGTTTTCTTTTTGAGATATTACTTTTTGAAGCAGAGATTCCTGGTAATCCCATACCTCTTTATAATCAGAACGTTTTAAGTCTTCAAAATGAATAATAGTTTTCATTAACCATGTAAAAATAAATATTGTTAAAGTTAGTTATAAAAAAAGATTTTTTTCATTTTTGTTTACAAAAAAAATAATTGACTGATAATAATCCTTATGTTGCAAAATTTGGATAAACAGCAAAAAAAAAGAAACTAAAAAATTATGAACTGTCTGTTAATAAACATATCAAGGAGGTTGAGTAGTAACAAAAATTGTTTTATTGTTAAATGGTTACTTTTGCGGGTGAGTGGTAACAAGATATTTTCTACATAAACTCTGTGTAACCCGGTTTGCCCCGTGTTCCCTGTGTTGAAAAAAACAGGTGAACAGGTACGTTTGCTGACGTATTATTTTACAGAAACTCTTATCCCAAAAATATTTTGTGTTCCAACTCTTGTATAACTGTATATTTCAGGAATATTAATTATGCTTATGCATGCACGAAATTCATAACAGATCTGAATTTGCTTCCAAAATTTATTTTTTTTAGCTAATCTAAAATCAATTCCTAAAGGAATATAAAAAGAGAATGAATAACTGTTTTTATTTGTAAAAGTTTCAGAAATATCACTATTACTAAAACGATATTGAGAGTAATAAGTTCCGTTGTTATAATTATTTGAATTTCGGTTTTCAGTTTCCCTATTCTCAAAGTAATCTATTTTAGTTTGTGCATTAAATGTATATCCGGCAGTAATTCCAAATCCTGTGTAAACCGTTAACAAATATTTGGGGTCGGACCTAAAAATTATTGAACCATCATAACGAATATGTTCGGCGGAATAATTTATATTATAAACTCTTTCAATTACCGAATCAATATAAGTTAATTCTCCGGTTTGCGAAGAAGTTAGCGTGTCATAAGGTTTTGCTTCTTTTTTATATAAATTTCCAGATAACCCCATTCCTGAAAAATATGTAAAACCCATACGTATTTGAGGATTAATTCTGTAATTTGTTTTTTCTTTATTGCGAATATTTATTCCAAGTAAAACCGAGAAAGTTCCATTAAAATCCATATAAGGATTTGAAGTATAATTATATCCAATAAAGTCTTTATTCAACATTTCAGAATTTGGTGCTAACGCTCTAAAATTATTTAGTGAAGCATAAACAATTTTGGGAGCATAAAATCCACCTTGAATGTAAATATCCGAAACTCCAACTTTTTTTATAGCAGGAGTTTGTACTTCCTGTGCTTTTATAACTGATAAATTTGTAAAAAATACAAGCAATAATAAAAACGTATTTTGTTTCATCTTCTCAATTTTTAGTTTGCAATAAATAACTTTAAAAAAATGGAATTATTGTAACATCAAATATACTTTGCATGTTACAAATTTATACATTTTTTAATAACTCACCTTACACAAAAGTAATGTAATTTTGCTACATCATTGTTAATAACTCACGTTATACAATTTCATGCTTAATAACCTTATTACCTTAATAGAAAAATTGAACCCATAGCCTTTTAACCTTATTACCTTATTAGTA
>PCSS01000309.1:0-1109 GCA_002771395.1 Bacteroidetes bacterium CG23_combo_of_CG06-09_8_20_14_all_32_9
TATCGGAACTGGTTGAACGCTTTGACGGGCAATTTGACTCTTACAAAAAAGCGGATTACAACGAAACACTTACCTGCAGGGACTTCATTGACCCATTTTTCAAAGCCTTGGGCTGGGACATTGACAACGAGGAAGGTTATGCAGAAGCATACCGGGAAGTAATTCACGAGGACAAAGTAAAAGTTGGCGGAGCGACTAAAGCACCAGACTATTCTTTCCGATTAGTTGGAGGCAAACGACTTTTCTTTGTTGAAGCGAAAAAACCAAGTGTTGATGTAAAAGATGATATTCCGCCAGCTTATCAAATTCGCAGATACGGGTGGAGTGCAAAACTTTCAATCAGTATAATTACCGATTTTGAAGAATTTGCAATTTACGATTGCACAAAAAAACCAATCTCCACCGACAAAGCATCAGTAGCGAGAATAGAATACATCACTTACAAAGACTATTTAAAGAAGTTCGATTTTATTTGGGACACGTTTTCAAAAGAATGTGTTTTAAAGGGCAGTTTTGACAAATTTATTCAAGGCACAACAAATAAAAAAGGAACTGCAACGGTTGATAAAGAATTTTTGCAATCGCTTGACAGTTGGCGGACCTATCTTGCAACTTCTATAAGTTGGAATAACAAAGACCTTGACGAAGACGAAATAAATTTTGTAGTTCAGCAAATTATTGACAGAATTATTTTCTTACGTATTGCCGAAGACAGAGGTGTTGAAATATATGGAAATTTAAAAAACGCTTTAAAACAAGGCGACTTCTATCAAAATCTTTTCGGCATTTTTAGAGAGGCAGACGAAAAATATAATTCAGGAATTTTTGATTTTAAAAAAGACCGCATTAGCGAACATCTGAAAATTGAAAACAAAATAATCAAGACAATTATCAGTGAATTATATTATCCCGAATGTCCTTATGAGTTTTCAGTTTTATCCGTTGAAATTTTAGGAAGTGCTTACGAGCAGTTTCTCGGAAAAGTAATTCGAATTACACCTGCACATCATGCAAAAATTGAGGAGAAGCCCGAAGTAAGAAAAGCAGGTGGAGTTTATTACACACCTCAATATGTGGTTGAATATATTGTAAAAAACACAGTCGGTAAG
>PCSS01000309.1:1120-3694 GCA_002771395.1 Bacteroidetes bacterium CG23_combo_of_CG06-09_8_20_14_all_32_9
AAAAACACCAAAAGAAATAAGCAACATAAAAATTGTTGACCCTGCCTGCGGAAGTGGAAGTTTTTTGTTGGGTGCTTATCAGTATTTACTTGATTGGCATAGAGAATATTATCATGCTCGTAATGCTGAACTTGTTTCAGCATCTGCAAAAAAAGGAGAGATTCCGAAACGAGTTCGGAATGACGGTTCGCTTACGCCAGAGGGAAATTTAACAACAGCAGAAAAGAAAAGAATTTTACTCAATAATATTTTCGGAGTTGATATAGATGTGAATGCAGTTGAAGTAACTAAGTTGAGTTTGCTTTTGAAATGTATGGAAGGTGAAACAGAAGCGAGCATCAATCACCAGTTAAAATTGTTTCACGAAAGAGTTTTGCCCGATCTTGACAATAATATTAAGAGCGGAAATAGTTTGATTGATGAAGATTTTTATGCCGGTGAACTCTTTGAACAAGAGAAAAAAATAAAGCCGTTCAATTGGCAAAAAGCATTTCCCGAAGTGTTCAAAGATAGGGCAGAAGATACAAACATAAAAGAAGAGTTGAAAATAATAGCTCAACAAGCTAAGACACACGCAAAAAAAGCATTTGAATATTCTGCTGAGTTAGCCGAAAAATTAGAACTGCTTAATGAACCACAACCCAATTATCAAAGAAAAATTAAAGGTGGCTTTAATGTTGTAATTGGGAATCCACCCTATGTCCAACCAAATTTACTTGATACAGAAAGTCAAAAATATTTATTCGATAAATATTCTGCAAACACTGATTTATATTCAATTTTCATTGAGAGAAGTTTGAAAATTCTTAAGAAAATTATCCATTGGGTTTTATTATTCCAAGCTTATTTATTAAAGGTGTTCGCTATGAAAAGTTACGAGATGTAATAAACAATAATTGTTTAAATATTGAAATTAAAGAATATGGAGACGGAGTTTTTGAAAATGTAAAAATGCCCACTTGTGTAATTACATTAATCAAAGGAAAATCAAAGAAGACGAAAAACTTTTTCATCAATAAAAATGAAACGATTTTCAAAAAAATTAAAACAATAAAACTTGAAGAAATATCAAAAACAAGAAGAGGTTTGGAAATCGGAAAAGATAAATTACTTGGAAGTGGTAACATAAAATGTATCACTGGTAGCAATTTGGATAGATATTGCATTAAAGTCGTTAAGTTCATTTCAAAAGAAACATTCCAAATATTTTCAAAAGATGCTGACATTTTTTCTTCACCAAAAATTATGACCAGAGAAACGGGGAATAAATTCTTTGCTTCTGTTGATTACAATAATATTTTTACAACAAGAAGCATTTATAATACTCATATCATAAATAAGAAATATTACCCCGAATTTATTCTTGGTATTTTAAATTCAAAACTTTTTGAGTTTTATTTTAAGCAGTTTATTTCGCCTGACACAAATATTTTTCCAAAAATTAGAATTGCACAATTAAAAGAAATTCCTATTCCAGTTTTGACGAATAAATCTCAACACGATGAAATCGTAAAACTTGTTGACCAAATTTTAAAACTGAATGAAGAAAAAGCAGAAGCAAAACTGCAAAGCAAAATTGACCAAATTCAAACCCACATTGGTTATTGCGAAGGAAGAATAAATGAAATCGTTTATGAATTATACGGTTTGGAAAAACCGGAAATAGATATAATTGAAGAAAATGCAAAAAAATAAGTACATACAAACGAAAAAAGATAAAGAGGACGATATTCTTTTGATTAAAGAATTCACAAACTCATTTGAAGATAAATTCAAAAACTCATTGCATTTATCAGTTTTTAATTGGGGCGAGTTAGATGGAATTGAAGATTACAAATATTGTGTCCCTATTGATGATTTGTATGGTGCAGAAACTGTTTATGCTATATATTCAGAAAATATTGCCGAAATGATTTGGCTTCAAACAAGCATAAACCCTAATGGCGTTAATGAAAATCTTATCGCAAGAACATTTGATATTAAATATCAAAAAAGAATAAAGGGGGAGGTAGTTGAAAGATTTTATGATTATTCAATAGATTCAGATGAAGTAATTAAAAAGTTTGAAGGGTTTCTTCAGAAGAAGAAATAAAAATTGTGGAGCAAAAATAATTCCCTAAATTTGTATTCAATAACTACAAAACTTTTTACTATGTTCAAACTAAGTGAAGCACAGGAAAACGAACTGCTCAACCAACCCGAAACAGGAATGGGCTATCAGGTTGTGGAAGCAAGTAAAGCGGGAAGCTACACACGGGAAAAATTTATCGTTCTCAATTCCGAGTTCGTATTTGAAATGATGGCAAGTCAAACGAATACGGATACAAATGGAAAAGTTTTTTTAAGCCAATTATCATATTCAGATAGACAAAAATTAAATGAAAATGCTCAGAATAAAGCATCCATAATTACATTAAATAACATGTCAGTTCTCAACGGAAGGCAATTTCGCAACATCGTCAACGAATCCAAAAACGAAAACGAAGGCGGAGCAATTGAAAACCCTGTAGAAACAAATGAAGAAAAAATTTTTGTTCGCCTTTCAGCATTCGATAATGATAGAAGAGTGGACAA
>PCSS01000309.1:3711-5203 GCA_002771395.1 Bacteroidetes bacterium CG23_combo_of_CG06-09_8_20_14_all_32_9
GTCCTGGCAGTTACACAACCACTATGGAAGATTATCTCAAATGCAAAAACACCAATGACGACCCTGTTGAACGATACGCTTTGCCAAGCAACAATAAAATCAAATTTGCTTTCTACATTCAGCCGCTAAAAACCGACACTTTGCAAAAAGGAACAGTGCAACCTGCAAAAGGGAAACGAGGTGGAGGCAAAGAAGCATATTTTGCCGAAGGTACATCCGCAGGAACATTTTTAAAACAAACGTCATATTAAAAATATATAGCCATGCAACCACAAACATTAAAATTATCCGACAATTTTATCAATGCCCTTGTCAATCTTCCTGAAAATGGAATGGGTTATCAAATTGTAAAAGTCATTTTGAAAAGCGGTAAAATATTACATCAGCACAAAGTCCTGAATTCCGAATTGCTGATGTTGGAAGAGAATGAAATCATAACTGTCAAAGACATTGACAAAATAGAACTGGAAAAGAAGAAATAAAAATTGTGGAGGTGAAATAACCTTATCGGATTCATTTAACCTTAATAGAAAAAAAATAATCAACGCATATTTCAACCTTATTACCTTGTTATGGGATGAAAATAAGGTAATAAGGTTGCAGACCGGTGGTATCGTATTTTCTATTAAGGTTTGAAGAAAAAAATAAGGTTTTATGTTTCTTTGTGCATTATTTGAAATCGTGTATCAACTATACGGATTAACAACGGAAGAAATAAAAATTGTGGAGAGGAAATAATACAAGAATATTCAAGAAACATTTTCATTCGTATATTTGTATAAAATTATCTAACTTGCGACAGTGGAAAAGACAGGTTACATAGAGATAAAAATTGAGGGCTCAAAAGGAAAAATCCAACTTAATCCTGATAATTACGACATCAAGGAAATCATTAACCTTTTGCAAAATGCGGAAGATTTGCTTTTCCCAGGCGAAAAACGCGAAAGACCTACTATAAGCTATCGCATTGAAGAGGGCTCGGTAAAACATCTTTTCAAAACAAGTTTACAGGCAATCATTGGCTTTAATGCACTTCTTTCACAGATAGACCAAAAAAAATCTGTCGACTTTCTTGAGACACAAACAGCAAAGGTATTTGAAACTTTTCAAGATACCGCCATAAAACATAATTACAATTTTACTATAACTACATCCATTGACAAACCAAGCCAACTCGTTATCAATAAAGAAACCCACTTTTACCGTACAGAAACTGTTTGGGTAGATGCTGAATTTTATTTCTATGGAAAAATTACTAATATGGGCGGTAAAGAAAAGCCTAATTTTCATATCGTTACCGAAGATATGGGAACCATCATCGTGCAAACATCTAAATCATATTTGGAAAAATACGAATCAAATCCGCTTTACAAAAATTTTGGTATTCAGGCAATAGGCAAGCAGAATGTGGAAACAGGAGAAATTGATAAAACCACTTTGAAATTCATTGACATCATTGCCTATAATCCTGTTTATGATGAAGAATACATCA
>PCSS01000309.1:5249-5495 GCA_002771395.1 Bacteroidetes bacterium CG23_combo_of_CG06-09_8_20_14_all_32_9
CCCTGACCAATGGCTGCGGGAAATGAGAGGAGAATATGATGCATAGCGTTTTACTCGATACAAGTTTTCTTATTCGTTTCCTGAATGATAGCGATAAGTTGTTTAAAAATGCCGAAGGATACTTCAAATATTTTCTGGAAAAAGAAATCGTAATGAAACATCCATGACTATTTAAAGACACACAAGGGAATGATTATTAGTATGATTGAGGAGATTGAAACTATTACCCCATCGAAGTACGAATTA
>PCSS01000379.1:0-240 GCA_002771395.1 Bacteroidetes bacterium CG23_combo_of_CG06-09_8_20_14_all_32_9
CAAAAGTAGTGGTTGCTGTCCTGGTGGTAGTGGAAGTTCAGGATGTGGTACTAAAAAGTAATAAAATTATTAAAAAATATGAGCATTTTAAAACTTGTTTGGTTGGAATTATGGAAACGCAAATCGCGACTTATCAGTGGAATTTTAGCTATCACTCTTGGAATAGCAGTAATTGTGGCGATACAGAGCATTTCAGTGGTATCTAAACAAAATGTAGCAAAAAAACTTGATAATTTGGGT
>PCSS01000379.1:304-5463 GCA_002771395.1 Bacteroidetes bacterium CG23_combo_of_CG06-09_8_20_14_all_32_9
CCCCAACCATGCCTATGGATTATGTTGAACGCGTGTTAACCTCAACTTTGCCCGGAGTTGATAACATGTCACCAAAATTAACGCGAAGAGTAAAAATCGGGGAAATCAGCATTGTGTTAACAGGAATTCTTCCAAAGAGCGAAATTGCTTCAAAACCCTTATGGCAAACTGCCGGATTAGTTGGAAATGACATTAAAACTGCTTGCGCACCTACAAATGAAGCAAATAAATCGCAAGGATACGAAGACGAAAAGCTTAAACGAAAAATTATTGATACCCTGAATCGTTACGATTGTATGGTGGGCTTTCAAATAGCCAAACGCTTAAAGGTAGCCGATAATAGCAAATTAAACATTTTAGGCCAGGAATTTACAGTGGTAAAAGTGTTACCGGAAACCGGCACTGTTGACGACGACAGGGTTTTTGCTCACCTTAATACTGTGCAGAAAATATTAAACATTCCAAATCAAATAAGTACCATAGAGATAATGGGCTGCTGCAATGCCATTACCGAAGGATTACTTGGTAAATTGCGAAACATTTTGCCCGATACAAGAATTACAACCATCAGTCAAATTGTATCAACCCAAATAGAAACCAACAGGTTAATGGATAAAGTAACACTTATTTTTTTAATCATCATCTTTTTTGTAGGTGGAATATCAATGGGAAATTATATATGGGCAAATGTTAATGAACGCCACAAAGAAATTGGTATTCTTCGTATGATTGGAGCATCAAAAGGAATGATTTATAAACTTTTTCTGTTAAAAGCACTCTTTCTGGGTTTAACAGGAGGAATTTTAGGTTATGTTATAGGAACTGTTGCCGGAGTTATTTTAGGTCCGTATTTAGCCGGAATTACAGTACAACCTCTTTATTTATACCTTATTTGGTCATTAGCACTTTCGGTACTTATTTCATTAACAGGTACTCTTATTCCTGCATATCTGGCATCAAAAATTGACCCTCATACTAACTTACAGGAGGAATAAAAATGATTTTACAAATTGAATATTTAACCAAGCAATATTCGCATAAAGATGGCTTAATTAATGCCATTGACGATATTAACCTCATCATAAACAGAGGTGATTTTGTAATTATTACAGGACCTTCCGGCTCGGGAAAAAGCACTTTGTTATTGGCACTTTTCGGGTTGATTAAACCTACATCGGGGCAAATAATTTTTAATAATGAACGAATTGACAATGCTTCTGATAACATCAAAGCAAAAATCAGAAAAAAACATACTGGTTTTATTATGCAGAATTTTGCACTTATCCCCTATTTAACTACTGTTCAGAATGTAATGATTCCATTGAGTTTACAAGGCGTAAATAAAACTGAACAATTTAATCGTGCATCTGAAGTGCTTGAATTTGTTGGGTTAAAACATCGCATAACCCATTTACCACGCGAATTATCTATCGGCGAGCAACAACGAGTAGCAATTGCACGAGCTTTAGTACATAACCCGTCAGTTATTTTAGCAGATGAGCCTACAGGGAATTTAGACCCGGCACTTTCACTGGAAATTCTTGATTTTTTAAGAAAGATAAATCGTGAAAAAGGAATTACGGTTATTATGGTTACACACAGTCCTACAGCCTCCTCAGAATATGGAAATTTAAAAGTGCATTTAAAAGACGGGAAATTAGTTGAAAACAAAGAACTAATTAGTGTCCATCCATAAAGTCAATAAAATGCCACGAATTGCACGAATTAATATTTTTATTTTTTTAGATTTATTCGTGGAATTAGTGGCAAATGTTTTTATTTTTGAAGGACATTACAGATAGATACTAATTACCTAAATATTGATATATAACAGACAAACACCTTAAATTAGAATAATATGGTTTACGCAAAAACACAACTTTTTGATGAATATTTTCAGATTTGCTCAGAATTTTATAAAGCTTTGGGGCATCCTGCCCGATTAGCCATTTTAAAATATCTTGCCGAAACAAAAACCTGTATAACCAGTGATTTTGCGGAAGAATTACCTTTAAGCCGCACTACGGTAAATCAACATTTGACAGAACTTAAAGATGCCGGACTAATTGTAAGTCATGTAGAAGGAACTAAAACATATTATTGTCTTAATCCCAAAAAAATTAAAGAGTTCAAAAAAAAATCTGAAAGTTTTATAAAAAAAATTAATGTCGGTAATAATTATAGTTGTAAAAAATAATTTTATGAGAATTTTAATTTTATGCACCGGGAACTCATGCCGAAGCCAGATGGCAGAAGGAATTATAAGAAAACTGAATTCTAAAATAGAAGTTTTTTCGGCAGGAACGCGTCCCGAAAAACAAGTTAATAAATATGCCGTTAAAGTAATGAGTGAAATAGGAATTGATATCTCGCAACATTATCCAAAACATGTGGATGATTTTATTTCTCAATCTTTTAACTATGTTATAACAGTATGTGATAATGCAAAAGAAGCATGTCCTGTTTTTATTGGAAAGGTAGGAAAGAAGGTTCATATTGGCTTCGAAGACCCTGCTGACGCAAAAGGAACTGATGAAGAAATTATTGCTGTTTACAGAAAAATCAGAGACCTGATAAAAATAAAATTTACAAAATTTTACAACGAAGAAATATGTTAATTTAAAATAAATGTTTATATGAATGTTTATATGAAAGCAAAACTTAAATTTTTAGACCGCTATTTAACTTTGTGGATTTTTCTAGCAATGTTTATTGGGGTATTTTCCGGTTATTTATTCCCTGCAATAGCGCAGTTTTGGGAATCTTTAAAATCATCGCCCGAAAGCACAACCAATATTCCTATCGCCATTGGTTTAATTTTAATGATGTATCCGCCATTGGCAAAGGTAAAATACGAAGAATTGGGTGATGTTTTTAAAAATACTAAAATACTTGGTTTATCGCTTGTTCAAAACTGGATTATTGGTCCTGTTCTTATGTTCTTACTTGCAATTATTTTCCTTCAGTTCAACATTGATTATATGTACGGATTGATACTTATTGGCTTGGCTCGTTGCATAGCCATGGTAATAGTTTGGAACGAATTAGCCAAAGGCGATACTGAATATGCTGCCGGATTAGTGGCTTTTAATTCCATATTTCAGGTTTTATTTTTTTCGGTTTATGCATATTTTTTTATTGCAATTTTGCCCGGTTGGTTTGGGCTTCCCGTAAATGATACGGTATCAAAAATCACCATCGGTATAATTGCAAAAAGCGTATTTATTTATCTTGGAATACCTTTTATTGCAGGATTTTTAACTCGTTTTAGTTTAATCAGAATAAAAAGTAAAGAATGGTATCACACTAAATTTGTTCCTTTTATTAGTCCTCTAACACTTATTGCATTACTCTTTACAATTATTGTAATGTTTTCGTTAAAAGGGAAATACATTGTTGAAATTCCCTTGGATGTTGTACGAATTGCTATTCCCCTTTTAATTTATTTTATAATAATGTTTTTAATTTCCTTTTTTATGAGCAAAAAAATTGGTGCAAATTATGAGCAATCAGTTACATTATCGTTTACAGCCGCAAGTAATAATTTTGAGTTAGCCATTGCGGTTGCCATTGCGGTATTCGGTTTAAATTCTCAAGAGGCATTTACAGCAGTAATCGGACCATTGGCAGAAGTGCCCGTTATGATTGGACTTGTGAATGTAGCATTTTGGATTAAGAAGAAGTACTATTAAATCACCAAAAACAATAGTCTGGTAATATTTTTTTGAATAACGAATATTGATTAACCCCGTTGGAAGTTGGCAGTCCTGCCTACTGATATTGCCACTTGTTAAAGAAACGCATTTTATGCCTGTTCAAAGTATATCTAACGGGGTAAATAATCCCTGTTCTAAAATCAAAACTTTTCTTGTTATATAATGTTTTAAAAATCAAATATTTTAAAAAAACTACCAAACTGTTGCAAAAATAAAAAACTCCGCCTTTGTTTCTGAATAAAAACGGAGTTTAAAGTTCTTAAAATAAAACTTTACTGCATTACGAAAGGATAATTTACTCCATTTACGGTTGCAATTGCATCAGCATCGCAAGTTCCGTTGCCATAATCAATTGTAATTGAAGGATGACTTGTAACAGTTAAAGTTAGTATTCCTTGTTCTATCCACCTGCAACCAAATTGGGTTATTAAAGGGTGAGCATTATCAATTGTAAATGTATAAGTTGCACCAGTAGTGGTTGTTCCGTTTGCTGTTCCTTTTGTACTAAACTTATTATCCCAAAAATCTAAAGGTGTAGATTCACCAAAAATCCATTCGGTAGTACGGTCTGTATTCCATGTATGATGGTCACCATTTGGATGTGTTATCAAAGCATTTGTTACAACAACATGCCAATTAAGATTCTGATTTGAATTTCTTCCATTATTAGTGATAGTTTTTGTACCTTCAACTTTATAGCCATCAACATAATAATTATCAGTAGTTACGGTTACTACTGTGCCAGAATCATGAAACCATCCGGTTGTTGTGTAAAGAAGTTTTCCTTTGCGTATTCTGTAATCAAACCCCTGACAACCTGCCGTACCAAAATCAACAGTAATGTGTTTTGGCCAAGTGATTGTATCAAATTCTCCTGTTCCAAGAGTGATTGTTACACAATAAGACATAGGTCCTTCTAAAGATTTTTTACCTCCGCAGGAATCCTGTACAATGGCATTCGAATTATCAACTTGTTTGTAAACATCATCAAACATGTTGCTTGCCAAAGAATTTTGTGAGGCTGCCAAAACATCATCTGTAGATGTGTTGTTATTTTCATCGTTGTTAGTGTCCTTTTTGCATGAAAACAATGCAAGGACAAGGACTACCATTAAAAAGCCGAATCGTTTCATAAATTATTTTTTTTGGTTTGTGCAAATATAAAGAAAATTGAAATACAAAATTAAGAAAAGTATTTGAAATAAAAAAAAAATAACATTTTATTTAAAAACAAATCTAATCTATTAAAACCTTAAATATTTTGGCATTTTTTATTTCCTGGTTATATTGATTTTACCTTTGTGATAACTTGGTGCTTTAGTGCCTTGGTGGCAAGTCTTTTCGCCACAAAGACCAGAACTCGTGATCTAATCAATTTTTCGGTAATGCAATCGCAAACTACTTTTTGATAAATTGTTCATAATTGTTATATGGTTAAATTGT
>PCSS01000354.1 GCA_002771395.1 Bacteroidetes bacterium CG23_combo_of_CG06-09_8_20_14_all_32_9
CCTCGAAAAATCTAATTTTTAGAACCCCTCTTTAATAACTACTCGGATAGTAATGAAAAACAATACTCAGAAACTTATATCAACAGTTACTCCGTTAATTGTAACTTTTGCAATTTTATCACAGTCGCCATCTCCAAAATTTAAAGTTCTTTTGGAAATATCCTGAGGAATAATCTCTAATTTACCTTGTGTAACAGTACCACCAAGGCAACCAACTTCATATCTTAACGGGCTAATAATATCCGCTTCATAACCAAGTCCTTTGCGATTAATACCTGTATTATTTCCTGTAATTAAAAAAACATCATCATTTATATCATTTATATTTTCAAAACCCGAAATCCATTTTGTAGTTTTATTTGCTATCCATTGGGTATTTTCGCCATTTTCAAAAGTTAATTTTGCATTTGATGTATTAACTGTAAATGAAGGTTGGTTGTCGGAATTTCCATTAAAAGTAATTATGAACGACCCCGCAAGTTGGTCATTATCAATTATATATTTCTCAGTTGTAACCTCTGCAGTTAGTCCGTTTGTGATGGAATCGATAATCCATCTTTTATTTAAAACTGCAATAATTTTTCCTTTTCTTGTTTTGCCATCAGTACAGTAAACGCCATTTCCATAATCAATTATCATAGTTTTAGGAAACGAATCGAGTGGAAATTGCGGAGAGATTGTAACAATAGAATTTGAATCAATAAGAGTTCCTTTTTTACCTAAATAATTAGTGGCGTAGTCGTTAATGGTTGTAAAAACACCATCCATCGCATCATCTGCACAAATATTATCAAGTACAGATTGAATGTCGTTGTTGGCATCAGGTAAATTTTTTTTGCAGGAAATATGCAAAAAAAGAAAAATAATTAAAAGAATACCTGCTATTTTTTTCATTTTTAATTAATGATGAAACACAATAAATAGAGTCTGTCCGTAATGCCGTTCTTAAGAAGAAAAAATAATTTAAGAACAAGGATTAACCCCGTAAGATATTTTCTTTTTTTTGCATATCCGTTTTTCAACGAGAGTTATCCAACGGGGTTAACGATTTTAGATTGCTGATTTTTAATTACTTCGTAAATCAAAAATCGTTATTCAAAATAATAGTGACTTTACAGACAATCACTAAATAGACTTTTATCAATGGATAAAAGTTGCATTCATTCTTTAAAAATTAAGCTTCGGCAGGAGGTCCGCCAAAATTCATTGGTATAATTGGACCTTGGTCGGTAACTTTTACATTTCCGAACTGCGATTCAAATTTTGTAACATTTTCTTTAAGTGCAAACAAAAGACGTTTTGCATGTTCGGGTGTAAGAATAATTCTTGATTTTACTTTTGCCTTAGGCACTCCGGGCATAATACGTACAAAATCAAGAACAAATTCCGAACTCGAATGAGTTATTACTGCTAAATTTGAATAAACTCCCTGTGCTGTTACATCATCCAGTTCAATGTTAATTTGTCCGGCGTTTGTGTTTTTTTTATTTTCCATATTTTTATTTTTCAGTAACTTCCATTCCTCTCTTACGAGTTGGTATTATTACCATATCTTGTTTAGGACCAACTATCATTTTTTGATATTCATATAAACCGGTACCTGCCGGAATTAAATGACCGCAAATAACATTTTCTTTTAGTCCCTGAAGGTAGTCTGTTTTTCCGTGTATTGCCGATTCGTTAAGTACTTTTGTAGTTTCCTGGAATGATGCCGCAGATATAAAACTCTTAGTATGCAACGCGGCTTTGGTAATACCCTGAAGTACCTGACTTGATGTAGCAGGCATAGCATTAAGGGCAGATACAAGTTTTTTGTCTTTACGTTTAAGCATTGAATTTTCGTCGCGTAATTTACGGGCTGAAATTATCATGCCGGGTTTAAGTGTTTCTGATTCACCCGAATCGGCAATAATTTTTTTATCGTAAATCCAATCGTTTTCTTCCATAAAGTCAAGTTTATCAACAAGTGTTTTCTCAAGGAAACGAGTGTCGCCCTGATCTTCAATAAAAACTTTACGCATCATTTGGCGAACAATTGTCTCAAAGTGTTTATCGTTAATTTTTACACCTTGTAAGCGATATACCTCTTGAATTTCGTTAACAATATATTCCTGAACAACTGTTGGTCCCTTAATGGCAAGAATATTATTAGGAGTAATTGCTCCGTCAGATAAAGGAGTTCCTGCACGAACGTAATCACTTTCCTGAACAAGAATTTGTTTTGACAGAGGCACAAGATATTTTTTTACTTCGCCGGTTTTTGAAGTAATCACTATTTCCCGATTGCCTCTTTTAATTTTTCCATAAGTAACTTCACCGTCAATTTCTACTACAACAGCCGGATTGGATGGATTACGAGCTTCAAAAAGTTCAGTAACACGTGGTAGTCCTCCGGTAATATCACCGGATTTGCCAACAGCTCTTGGAATTTTAACAAGTACATTACCCACATTGATTTTATCGCCCTGATTTACAGAGACATGTGAACCAACCGGAATACTATAACTTTTTAAAATTTCATTAGAAGTTGATAATATTCTGATGGTTGGATTCTTTGTTTTATCGCGTGTTTCTATAATTACTTTTTCTTTAAATCCTGTTTGTTCATCAGACTCTTCACGAAAAGTAGTATTTTCAATAACATTCTCGAAATCAATTTTTCCGGAAGCTTCAGAAATAATTACTGCATTATAAGGGTCCCATTTGCAAATAAGTTCTCCTTTTTTAACAGCAGTATTATTCTTAACAAAGAGTTTGGAGCCATAAGGTAAGTTATGAGTCGTAAGTACAATGCCTGTTTTTTTATCAACAATTCGCATTTCGGCTAAACGGCTAACAACTACTTCCGATTCAGCTTCTTTTCTTTCATTATTCATAACTGTTCTTAGTTCTTCAATTTCAATAATTCCATCATAGCGGGCAGTGATTTTTGATTCTGCAGTAATATTTGCGGCAACACCACCCACGTGGAATGTACGCAAAGTAAGCTGAGTGCCAGGTTCGCCAATGGATTGTGCAGCAATTACTCCAACAGCCTCGCCCATTTCTATCATTTTGCCTGTAGCTAAGTTTCTTCCGTAACATTTTACACATACACCTTTTTTAGATTCGCATGTTAATACTGAACGAATTTCTACTTGTTCAACAGGTGAATCTTCAATCGCTTTAGCAATATCTTCGGTTATTTCTTCGCCCGATGAAACAATTAATTTACCTGTATTTGGATGATAAATATCGTGTACCGAAACTCTTCCTAAAATTCTTTCATATAGAGTTTCTACTATTTCTTCTCCTTTTCTAAGGGTTGTTGCAACTAAACCTCTTAAAGTACCACAGTCGTTCATCGAAACAATAACATTTTGCGATACATCTACAAGCCTGCGGGTTAAATAACCGGCATCGGCAGTTTTTAAAGCAGTATCGGCTAATCCTTTACGTGCACCGTGAGTAGAAATAAAATACTCAAGAACGGATAATCCTTCTTTAAAATTAGCTAAAATAGGGTTTTCAATAATTTCTGAGCCGCTTGATACGGATTTTTGCGGTTTAGCCATAAGACCTCTCATTCCGCATAACTGGCGTATTTGTTCTTTCGAGCCGCGAGCACCCGAATCGAGCATCATAAAAATAGGGTTAAACCCCTGGTTATCTTCTGAAATATGTTTAATAACCAAATTTGTAAGTTTGGCATTTGTATGTGTCCAAATATCAATAATCTGGTTATATCGCTCATTATTAGTAATAAAACCCATATTATAATTAGACATCACTTCTTCAATCTGTTTATATCCGTCATTAACCAAAGTTTGTTTTTCGGGCGGAATAATAACATCGTTTAAGTTAAATGATAATCCGCCTTTAAAAGCCATAAGGTAACCCATATTTTTAATGTCGTCCAGAAATTTTGCAGTACTTGCTATTCCGGTAACTTTTAAAACGTTAGAAATAATATCTCTTAACGATTTTTTAGTAAGCAGTTCATTAATATATCCAACTTCTTTAGGGACTACTTCATTAAAAATAACTCTGCCAACGGTAGTTTCTACAAGTTTAACAACGTGTTTTCCATTAATAATATCGGGAACTCTAACTTTAATAATTGCATGAAGTTCAATTACTTTTTCGTTATATGCAATAATTACTTCTTCGGGTGAATAAAAAATAAATCCTTCACCTTTAATTTTCCTTTCGGGGGTGCTTTTTCTTGCTTTTGTTATATAATATAAACCTAAAACCATGTCTTGCGAAGGTACTGTAATAGGTGCACCATTTGCAGGATTAAGAATATTATGAGAAGCGAGCATCAATATTTGAGCTTCTAATATAGCTGCATTTCCTAACGGAAGATGAACAGCCATTTGGTCGCCGTCAAAGTCAGCATTGAAAGCTGTACATGCCAAAGGATGCAACTGGATTGCCTTACCTTCGATAAGTTTTGGTTGAAATGCCTGGATACCCAAGCGGTGCAATGTTGGAGCACGGTTAAGTAAAACAGGGTGTCCTTTTATTACATTTTCGAGGATATCCCAAATTACCGGGTCGCGACGGTCAACAATTTTTTTAGCAGATTTAACAGTTTTAACTATACCTCGTTCAATAAGTTTACGAATTACAAAAGGTTTATAAAGTTCGGCTGCCATATCTTTTGGTAATCCACATTCATGCAAATGAAGATCGGGGCCAACAACAATAACTGAACGAGCGGAATAATCGACGCGTTTTCCAAGTAAATTTTGACGGAAGCGTCCTTGTTTACCTTTTAAGCTATCGCTTAACGATTTAAGTGGACGATTTGCTTCAGTTTTTACTGAGTTGGATTTACGTGAATTGTCAAGTAAACTGTCAACCGCTTCCTGAAGCATACGTTTTTCATTTCGTAAAATAACTTCAGGAGCTTTAATATCAATTAATCGTTTTAAGCGATTATTGCGAATAATAACTCTTCTGTATAAATCATTTAAATCGCTTGTAGCAAACCTTCCTCCATCAAGTGGAACAAGTGGACGGAGTTCCGGAGGTATAACCGGAATAATTTTTAAAATCATCCATTGCGGGCGATTAGTATCTTTTGATTCGCGAAAGGCTTCAACAACCTGAAGGCGTTTTAGTGCATCATTTTTGCGTTGTTGTGATGTTTCATTTTTAGCCTGATTACGCAAACTGTACGAAAGTTCGTCAAGATTGATATTTGAAAGAAGTTCGTAAATCGCTTCAGCGCCCATTTTAGCAACAAATTTATTTGGGTCATCATCTTCAAGGTATTGGTTTTCTTTTGGTAAAGAATCAATTATTGCCACATATTCTTCTTCTGAAAGAAAGCTCATTTTTTTAATCTCATCTGAAGCC
>PCSS01000020.1 GCA_002771395.1 Bacteroidetes bacterium CG23_combo_of_CG06-09_8_20_14_all_32_9
TTTAAAATTTCAACATTCGTTATTTACCCCGTTAGATAATCTCTTTATTTTACTGCTCGTTCATTTACCCCGTTGAATAATTCTTTTAACACTTATACCGTGAAAACAAAGTTTATTCTACGGGGTGAATTTAAGCTATCTCACGGGGTGAAAATGTTCAAATGCCCGCCCTGTTGGATAATCTATTGTCTAATGGGATTATTTTTAATAATGTATATCCAACAGGGTGAATTATTCAATTTTTTACCTGTAACTATTGAGAACTTACAGATAAACACATTAATATCAGTGGCAATATTATTTTTCCTTCATGATAATTGAAATGTATAAATTTATCCCATTCAACGTAATTTTATGCTTGTACTAAATTTTTACTATTTCCAAACTATCTTTTTAACATAGTATTGTTGAAAAATAATTAAACAAAAGAATACTTGATATTTAGCAGTGTTCATTATTATTTATGAATTTTACTGAAATTAGTTATATGTCAATATATCAGCCAAATAATAACAATAAAAATTATTGTTCATAATCATGTTGAAAAGTTGATTGATAAAAAGTAAATTAGAAACTATATATTGCGTAGTCCAAACTAATATAAGGTTTGTGTTAATAATTAATAAATTACATATTCAAAAAAAATCAAACAACAAATGTTTATAGAAGAAATGACGATTAAACAAAAGATTTCCAGTGAAGTAAATCAAAAAACTTACGGGTTTGATGAGGTTTTTCAATCAGCACTTGAGTATTTCAGAGGCGATGAACTTGCTGCAAAAGTATGGGCGAATAAATATGCTATGAAAGATTCTTATGGAAAATTTTACGAAAAAAATCCTGACGAAATGCATTGGCGAATTGCCCGCGAGATTGCACGCATCGAAAAAAAATATCCTAACCCGTTAAGTGTTAAAGAAATTTATGAACTTTTATGTGGTTTTAAATATATTATTCCGCAAGGCAGTCCTATGACAGGTATAGGTAATGATTTTCAAGTAACCTCACTTTCAAATTGCTTTGTTATTGGAATAGACGGACCAAGCGATTCTTACGGCGGAATTTTAAAAATTGACGAAGAACAGGTTCAACTTATGAAACGCCGGGGTGGCGTAGGTCACGATTTAAGTCACATTCGCCCAACCGGTAGCCCTGTATTAAATAGTGCGCTAACATCAACCGGATTGGTTACCTTTATGGAACGTTACAGCAACTCAACCCGCGAAGTAGCTCAGGACGGGCGTCGTGGTGCACTCATGCTCAGCATATCAGTAAAACATCCCGATGCAGAAAATTTTATTAACGCTAAGCTTGAACAGGGAAAAGTTACCGGGGCAAACATTTCAGTGAAGATTGATGATGAATTTATGACGGCTGTAACTGAAGGTAAAATTTATCAGCAAAAATATCCGGTAGATAGTGATAATCCAAAGATAGTAAAAGAAATAGATGCACGTTCGCTCTGGAAAAAAATTATTCATAACGCATGGAAATCTGCCGAACCCGGTATATTATTTTGGGATACAATAATCCGCGAATCGGTACCCGATTGCTATGCCGATTTAGGTTTTCGCACCGTTTCAACCAATCCTTGCGGCGAAATACCATTATGTCCTTATGATAGCTGCCGATTATTAGCTATCAATTTATATGAATATGTAGAAAATCCATTTACAAAAAAAGCTAAATTTAATTTCGACCTGTTTAAAAAACACGTTCACCATGCACAACATATAATGGATGATATTATAGACCTTGAACTTGAAAAAATTGATGCAATTTTTTCAAAAGTAAATTCCGACCCCGAAACTAGCGAAATAAAACGAGTAGAATCGCAACTTTGGGAAAAAATAAAAATTAAATCTCTTGAAGGACGGCGTACCGGTATTGGAATTACAGCCGAAGGCGACATGCTTGCGGCTCTTGGTTTACGTTATGGCAGCGACAAAGCTATTGATTTTTCGGTAGAAGTTCATAAAACTCTTGCCCTTGAAGCATACCGCTCATCCGTTTATTGCGCCAAAGAACGAGGAGCATTTAAAATCTATAACACAGAACGCGAAAAAAATAATCCGTTCATTCAGCGAATTAAAGAAGCCGACCCCGAACTTTACAGCGAAATGGCCAAGTACGGTCGCCGTAACATAGCACTTTTAACTATTGCCCCTACAGGAACTACAAGCTTAATGACACAAACCACTTCCGGTATAGAACCGGTTTTTCGTCCCGTTTATAAACGCCGCCGTAAAGTAAATCCTAACGACCATGATGTGAAAATAAATTTTACTGATGAAGTAGGCGATTTCTGGGAAGAATATAATGTATTTCATCATAAATTTGTTACATGGTTAGAAGTAAATAGCTATCAGTTGTTTGAAGTTATGAAGTACAACCAGAAACAACTTGACGAATTGGTAAAACTATCGCCATATTATTTGGCAACCTCAAATGATGTTGATTGGGTAGCAAAAGTTCGTATGCAGGGAAAAATTCAAAAATGGGTTGACCATTCCATTAGCGTAACAGTTAATTTGCCCCAAGATGTTAATGAAGATTTAGTAGCAAATGTATATTTAACAGGATGGAAAAGTGGTTGCAAAGGACTTACCGTTTACCGCGAAGGCTCCCGTTCAGGAGTACTTATTTCTGCTGATAAAAAGAAAGACAATCTGCCTGATATATTGCCTTTTGAAGTAAAAAAGCGACCTCCTGTACTTAAAGCTGATATAGTCCGTTTTAATAATAACAATGAGAAATGGATAGCTTTTATAGGAATATTAGACGAATTACCTTACGAAATTTTTACAGGTATTGATGACGATGAAGTATTGCATGTCCCAAAATCTATTAACCACGGGGTTATAATAAAAAACAAAGACGAACAAAACAAAACCCGATACGATTTTCAGTACATTGATAAACACGGATACCGTACAACCTTTGAAGGTTTATCGCGCATGTTCGACAAACAATACTGGAATTATGCAAAACTTATTTCCGGAGTGTTGCGTTATAGAATGCCAATAACCGATGTAATTAATCTGGTTAGTTCTCTGCAACTTGACGATGCTAATATTAATACATGGAAAACAGGTGTGGTACGTGCCATTAAAAAATACATCCCCGATGGCGCCAAACCAAAAACCGGAACACAGTGCCCAAATTGCGGACAACACGAATTAGTTTATATGGAAGGATGTCTTACCTGCAAAGCCTGTGGATTTTCTAAATGCGGGTAAAAATAAAATTCCAAGTCCCAAATTTCAAGAACCGAGACCTGCGCTGTAAGCCCTTTTTGAATGGTTTGACCATGCTTACCACAGATTTGGGGTTTTGAATTTGTAATTTGAAATTTGGAATTTGAAAATAATAGCCCTCTATTAGATACGGAAAACCCTGTGTCCTAATTTGAATGATAAAATATGACGGTCCTTCTTTACATTGTAAATGTCTTTAATTGTTATAATTAAGCCTGTTTCTTCTACTTCGCCAAAGTGTGGATTAATTGCTGTTCCAAAAGTTTTCATGGTTGGTGACAAACTCATATAGGAATTAATTAGTGGAGGTATGTTTTCGCCCAATGCTCTGACGTTTTGAGAAAGGATTTTATAATTTTCCTGATAATTTGAGCTTGAAAAAAAAAAATTAATTTCATTACCGGAAGTTTCTAATTTAGCAGGAATTATAGGTGTAACAAGATTTTCCGAATCACTAAAATATTTTTTCAGAAAAAAGAGTATCATATCACGGGCTTTGCGGTTAAAATCGGGGTACATGGTTACTTTTCCAAAGAAAAATTTAATATGAGGATGAATAATTGTAAGCGCACCAAGCCCGTCCCACAAATTATCTAAAGCGAATAATCCTTTACGGTCTGCGTTAGTTGATTGATAATTGGGTTGAACGAACGACCTCCCAAGTTCAATTGTATAAGGTATATATTCCGTTAAAAACTTATCGGAAAAATTAAAGAGCGAAGATGTTGAAAGTATTACTTTTCCATCGGAACCAACAGGCGCTTCTTTACCAAGAATATATCTGTAACCTCCAAGAATCTCTTTACGTTTTGGGTCCCATACAATTAGCTGTTGATAAGGTTTTTCGCCATAATCACATTCGTCAACATCAAATTCTTTACCGGTTCCACCACCTGCATTACGAAAAGCTAATTCCCGTAACCTGCCAATTTCCCTCATTATATTTGGGGAATTGTTGGAATTTACAGAAAAAATCTGGTTGTTTCCGTAATTTGAATGGCGTATAAATTTATCCTGCGTAAGTTCTTTCTTAATAAGTTCAACAGGAACCGGGAAAATAATTCGTTTCATTAAGGGTCGTGTCATAACATCATATCCTTTAGTGAATAAACCAATTTTTGCATTTTATCTGCCCAATAAGCAGGACCATAGGTTTTATTGAATGAAAGATACGAAACAGGTTCGCCAAAAACAAGTGTAAACTTTTTGCCGGTTTGCTTGTACATTTCATTGGGTAAATAAAACATTTCAATATTTGCTTTAATTCCAATAAATTTACGTAAGTTGGCAAGATTATAAAAGAAATTTGAATTTTGTGCCTGAATATATACTGGAACAATATCACGCTTATACTTTACAGATAGATTTATAAAACTTTTTTTCCATTCTATATCCCGAATTTTGCCTTTTATTTTTCTTGAAACCAAGCCGGCAGGATAAAAAAGAACCTGATACGGACTTTGAAAAACTTCGTCAATTATTTTTACTGAATTTTTACTTTGTGCACCAAATAAATTAATAGGAACAAAAATAGGTTCAAAATTATGCAGGTTTAACAAAACATCATTTACCATAAAACGGGCTTCGCCAAAATATTTATAAATATTTGCTATAAAGCACATACTGTCAATTGCTCCCTGTGGATGATTTGACACAAAAAGATAGTTTCTACCTTTAGGAATATTCTCAATTCCTGTCACTTCTTGCGAAATATTAAAAAGCTTAATTACAGCATGAACAAAGTCAATACCTGAAACATTTTTATTTTCTTCCAAAAAACGGTTTATCTCATCCTGATGTAAAATTCGTTTAATGTAACGAATTACAAAACCAGGCAACGCTTTAGCCAAATTAGGATTTTTACTTTTTATAATTGCTTCAATATCAATTTTAATAGCCTTTTTATCAGCAACTTCTACTTGCATTCTTTCTTAAGAATTATTTATAAATGGTATTTTCAAAGATATTGAAGTTTGATTAATATTTAAAAAATGAGTTACTACATTTTTCCCTGATGAAACATCCACGACTATTTAAAGACACACAAGGGAATGATTATTAGTATGATTGAGGAAATTGAAACTATTACCCCATCGAAGTACGAATTAAGTACGAAGTTACGAATTACGAAAAAAGCAAATTCGTAGTTCGTAAGCCCGCCCCGT
>PCSS01000271.1:0-5137 GCA_002771395.1 Bacteroidetes bacterium CG23_combo_of_CG06-09_8_20_14_all_32_9
TAACTGAATTATTGTTTAAATACTCTTTGGGCTGAGTAGTTACAATATTTTATTCATTTTTTTGATGAAAAAAAAGAAAATTATTGTTATTACTCAGCAGGTAACCGGAATCTTAGACAATGTACAAGGTGCATCCAAAATATTTTGAGAGTTTTTAATGGATGTGTCAATAACAGAGCGTAGCACAGCGAAGCGATGTACCCCTTACCATACGGAAAATGACGCATTAAAAAAAGATATCAACAGACTGCTGTTAATATCAAAAAAAAATTATATTTTTGTTGCTAAGTAATAACAAATAAAATACCTGATTTAATTTTAAACTTCTAACATCACAAATTGTGATACCACTTAAAACACAATAATATCATGGAAATACAGATTATTCAAAACAAAATTTATGAAATAAGAGGGCAAAAAGTAATGTTAGACTTTGATTTAGCAACCCTCTATGAAGTAGAAACTAAAAACCTGAATCTTGCAGTAAAAAGAAATATAGACCGCTTTCCTGCCGATTTTATGTTTCAATTAACAAAAGGTGAATTGAAAAATTTAAGGTTGTAAATTGAAACCTTAAACATTAATTCTTTAAGGTTGCAAAATGAAACCTTAAACAAAAAAAGTGATAAAAATCCCAATGACAGTAAGGAAAGTTTGAGGTCACAAATTGTTACCTCAAACAGAGGAAAGCATACAAAATATTTACCTTATGCTTTTACAGAACAAGGACTGGCAATGCTAAGCGGAATATTAAACTCTAAAAAGGCAATTACTGTAAATATTTTTATTATGAGAGCCTTTGTAGTGATGCGGCAGTATTACATGAATTATAAAGAACTGAAACTCCAAATTGAAAAACTTGAAAAAGAAATGAACCTGGAATTTAAAGATATTTATGAGGCATTGAAATATCTTTTAGAACCTCCACAGCAACCGGGAAAACAAATAGGTTTTAAAACAAATGATGTGTAAAATAAAATACCTGATTTTAATTTATAATAATAAAATTTGAAATTATAATTTTTTGGGGATATAATAAAATTTTGTATGAATTTAACCATTGACATAGGTAATTCAAATATTAAAATATCTAAATTTGAAAACAACAAGTTTATTGAACTTTTAATTCTGCATAACGAATTAGATATAATAAAGTTTCTACAATCTGAAGTTAATAATACTTTTATTAATTCTATAATTATTTGTTCAGTTTCAGAAAATATTTCTGAATTACTTTTATCAGTAGCCCGTATGGTTAAAAATTTTATTGTTTTTTCGCACAAAACCCCTGTTCCAATAATAAATGTTTATTCATCGCCCAAAACGTTAGGACTCGACAGACTTGCCGCTGCAGTGGGAGCCTTCACTATTTTTCCAAATAAAAATTGCTTAATAGTTGATGCAGGTACAGCAATTACCTTTGATTTACTTAACAACAAAGGAGAATATCTGGGAGGAGCAATTTCACCCGGGCTTACAATCAGATATAAAGCGCTTTCGCATTTCACAAAAAAACTTCCCGAACTTGAATTTACTGAAAACCTTGAATATCCCGGGAAAAACACAATAAATTCGATACATACAGGGGTTCAGTCGGGTATTTTATATGAAACAGAAGGTTATATATGCAATTTAGAAAAATATTATTCCGATTTGCACGTTTTGGTAACCGGAGGTGATGTCAATTTTTTGGTCAGAAATTTAAAAAAGCCCATATTTGCACAACCAAATCTTGTTGCAATTGGTTTGCAAAGAATTATCCAATTTAATGAAAAAAATCCATAAAGTTATTCTTTTAGCTTGTTCAGTGTTGAGTTTACAAGCAAGTTCTCAAAGTTTTACAAGTTCTCCTTATTCAAGGTTTGGTGTTGGCGATATAGCCGGAAACGCTTTTCAACCCGGTTTAGCTATGGGCGGAACCGGTATTGCATTACGCTCTAATCATTCAATAAATAGCATTAATCCAGCATCTTATACAGCTTTCGATACACTCTCATTTGTTTTTGATATTGCCGTTACAGGTAAATTCGTAAACTATAAAACTGATTTACAGGAAAACAAACACCAGGACGTTGATATTAGTCATTTTTCAGCAGGGTTTCCTGTTACAAAATGGTGGTTAAGCAGCATTGGGCTGATACCATACAGTAATGTGGGTTATAACATTTCCGAATCTGTAACTATTGATACTCTCAACCTTCAGAATACTTACAAAGGAAACGGCGGAATAAATCAATTTTATTTTGGAAACGCTTATAAAATATTTACAAAAAGCGATACACTTTTAAAAAATTTATCGGAAAATAAAAAAATAATATTTTATAACACTAAAAGTTTATCATTAGGTTTTAATGCGTCATATTATTTTGGTTCGCTTGAAAAACACATTGCATCTGTTTTTCCTGATGAAGAATATGTTTTTGATGTTTATTCAACCAATAAAACAATTATTAACGATTTAGGTTTTCGTTTTGGCGCACAATTCACTTATAATCGTCAGGAAATAACAAAGTCTGAAAAAAGAAATAAATATAAAATTATTACTGGCTTTACTTTTGATAATCAAAATGATGTGAACGCAAAAAACACATCATTAGTAACAAAGTATCTTAATTTAAGTGGAACAGTTACACTTGATACAATTGAAAATCAAGTAAATAAAAAGGGGGTTATACGTTTTCCGATGAATATTGGTTCCGGGCTTGCTTATATAAGCCACGACAAGCTAACTTTTGCAATTGATTACAGATGGCAGCAATGGTCGGCGGCTCGATTTTTTGGAGCAACCGATTCGTTAATCAACAGCTACACAATTTCTTTTGGAACACAATTAATACCCGACCCAAATCGTCAGAATAAATATTATAAAATGATAAACTATAGATTAGGCGGGCATTATACTCAATCATACCTTTATTTGCACAACCAAAACATTAAAGATTATGGAATAAGTTTTGGATTAGGGCTGCCAATTCGTAAACCCGATAAAAGTGAAATCACGGGGTTTAGAAAAAAATTACCTCCGGTGATAAATATAGCAATTGAAATAGGACAAAGAGGCACATTAAATGAAAGCCTTATCCGCGAAAAATATATTTCAATATCTTTTAACCTTAGTTTGTATGATATTTGGTTTGTTAAACGAAAATTTAATTAAAAATATTCACCAGGAAAAATGAATAAAAAATAATTCACCCGTTGAATAATCTCGCTGAATAACGAATTAAAAATGAAAATTTTTCTTTCAAAAATAAAACTTTATAAAGGTATCCCGGCAATCGGAATAGCTTTGTTTTATTCGTGTACCAACAATTTGGAAACGGTAAATGCAATTACTAATCTTTCCGATAAACAAACGATTTACGCCAAAGAAATTGAAATTGTACGTAACGATTCCGGAAAAATTGTTTTAAAGGGCTTTACCAAGGAATTTTCATATTTTCATACAGAACCCAACCCTTACACAGAATTTAAAAAAGGTATTAAAATTGAAACTTATATAGATTATCCATTGATAGAATCGAGTATAACAGCCGAATATGCCAAACATTGGGAAAAAATAAAACTTTGGGAAGCTAAAACTAATGTTGTTGCACAAAACAGTAAAGGCGAAATGCTTAACACCGAACAACTTTATTGGGACGAAAACAAACATATAATTTATTCCGATAATTTTTGCAGAGTTTCTACCGCCGATGGAATACTTTACGGCAAAAACGGCTTTGTATCTGACGAAAGCTTTACTAAATGGAAACTAAAAAATACCAAAGGAACAGTAACCATTAAAGATGAATAAAAAAGGAGCTATAATTCTTGAATATGTATGGCTTGCATTAACTATTTTTGCTGCATTAACAGGCTCATATAAAGTTATTAAAAATGGATTTGATGAAAGTTATATCTTTTTCATAATTGCTGTTGTTGCTGCATTTATGTTTATTTTACGTCATGCAATGCGCCGATATACAAATAATAACAAGGCAGATAAATGAGTACAATCTTAATAATAATATTTATTGCACTTATATTTTCAGCGTTTTTTTCGGGAATGGAAATAGCCTTCCTATCCTCTAACCGACTGCAAATTGAACTTGAAAAAAAACAAGGATTTCGTCGTTCAAACGTTATTTCAATTTTTATTAGAAATCCTAAAAAATACATAGCTACTATGTTAGTCGGCAATAATATAGCATTAGTTGTTTACGGTATTTTTATGGCAAAAATACTTGAAGCGCCAATTTCAAAGTTTATACAATCAAATGCAAGTATTTTATTTGTTCAAACTATTATTTCAACTTTTATTATTCTTATTACAGCCGAATTTTTACCAAAAATTATTTTCCGTTTAAATTCCAATTTATTCATCAACATTTTTGCTGTTCCTGTTTATTTTTTTTATTTCATTTTTTATCCAGTATCGTGGACTACCATTAAAATTTCTGATGTTATTCTAAAAAATTTTTTTAAAGCAAATATCAAAAAAAATAATTCTTTAATATTTGGTAAAGTTGACATTGACAATTACCTAAAAAAAAGGAGCCAGAAAAAATCCGGTTTAAATGATGAAGAATACGAACTTAAAATTTTTCAGAATGCACTTGATTTTAGTAAAATAAAATTACGTGAATGCATAGTTCCGCGAACTGATATTACTGCAATTGATGCAAATGAAACAATTGAAACCCTAAAAGAAAAATTTATAGAAACAGGATATTCAAAGATTTTAATTTATAAAAATAATATAGATACCATTATTGGTTATGTTCATTCCTCAGAACTTTTTTTAAAGCCAAAAAATATTTACGATATAATTCACGAAGTATTAATAGTACCCGAAACCATGCCTGCAAACAAGCTTTTATCTTCTTTTATTCAACAAAAAAGAAGTGTAGCCGTTGTTGTTGATGAATTTGGCGGAACCGCCGGAATGGTTACCATTGAGGATATTATGGAAGAAATTTTTGGTGAAATTGAAGACGAACACGACACAGACGAACTTGAAGATAAAAAATTAAATGAATTTGAATACATCTTCTCAGGTCGCCTTGAAATTGACTATCTTAATGAAAAATATAATCTCGGATTTTCAGAAAACGAATACGAAACCATTGCAGGATATATTCTTTATCATCACAAA
>PCSS01000271.1:5179-5321 GCA_002771395.1 Bacteroidetes bacterium CG23_combo_of_CG06-09_8_20_14_all_32_9
TCATTTAAAATTTTACGCGTAACCAACACGAGAATTGAATTAGTTCAACTAAAAATTGTAAACTAAATTAATGTCTGTCTTTAATACCTGTCGTCTTTAAAAAAAAAATAAAAAAAATAGTAACTACTCACCCGCAAAACTA
>PCSS01000107.1:0-2572 GCA_002771395.1 Bacteroidetes bacterium CG23_combo_of_CG06-09_8_20_14_all_32_9
CAAAAATTGTACTTATTCGGCACACGTTCTTTTCAGCCACAGATTATACCAATTTAAAAAAATGATTTACCCCGTTAGATAGCTTAATATTTCACCCCGTTGGATAATTTATTTTCTCATCAGTAAGTACAAACCAAAAACAATATCCAACGGGGTAAACGAACTGTATAGGAATAGTAATTATCTAACGGGGTGAATTGTTAAATTGTTTCATTGTTGAAAAGTAAAAAAGTATGATAAAAAAATGTAACTATTTAGCCCATTCATACAGTTCACAAATCAAAAATTAGCAATTTAACAATGAAACAATTGAACTTTACTTTTGCGGGTGAGTAGTAACGTTTTTTTAATTTCTACAACATTAAAAAACACTAACTATAGTTTGTCTGTAAAGTAACGAAAACCTGTAAATTTATGTCAGTATTTTACAATCCGCAATTTAAGGGTATATGGTATAAAGGTATATGGTACAATGCTTTTACTATCATCTCGTGTTTCCTTATACCCTATACCTTATAAATTTTAAATGTTGATATTACGGACAAGCACTAACTAAAATTAACTTGACATAAGTATTTTTTGTGCCTCTTCTTTTTGGTAATCCATAATATAAGGAATACCGCTGACATCGCTTGCTTCCCTGGTCAATGAAGCAATATCATCTCTTGAAATATATGACAAAGCGAATTTTCTCGTGCCCGCCATTAGTTGTCTTAAACCTTGTGCAAGGCGTTCGTAATAGGTATATAAACCGATAGCTCCGGTTGGTATTAGCTCAAATTCTTTAT
This sequence comes from Bacteroidetes bacterium CG23_combo_of_CG06-09_8_20_14_all_32_9, assembly GCA_002771395.1. Lineage (GTDB taxonomy): Bacteria > Bacteroidota > Bacteroidia > Bacteroidales > GWA2-32-17 > GWA2-32-17. Next base: position 789 of record PCSS01000107.1, read on the forward strand.
TACCGAGTTTGTTGCGTAATTTATTAGCGGTAATGAATATCTGGTCTATTGAATCGCCGAATCGTTCTACATAAACCGGTATCTGATGGTTCTTTACAGCATTACCAATTGTCTTACCCACCATAGCGGCAGCAATCGGGGCTCTTGCCATACCAATAAGTTTAACATAAGGCGCTCCCATTGCAAGTCCTTTGAAAATTTGATCTTCTAATGCAAAACCGCCGTTGAATTCAATAGCAGGCAAGTATTCGCCTTTATCTGCCAGTTGCTTGGCATAACGATAAGTTAATGTATGTAATTCTACAGGTGGAACCCCCCATTCATTCATCATTCTCCACGGGCTCATGCCTGTTCCTCCTCCGGCACCGTCAACAGTGAGAAGATCTAATTTATATTTTGAAGCAAATTTAATAGCCATTGCAATGGCTACAGGACCATAAGCTCCAGTTTTCAGGAATATATATTTAGCACCTGCTTTACGTAGTTCTTCAACCCGCTGTGCAAATCCTTCTTCTGTTACCATGCCAACTCTTGAATGACGTTCAAATTCAGTAAATGCGCCACTTTCAAAAGCTTTTATTATATGTGGGTCGTTTGGATTCGGTAATACAATATAACCACGTTCCTGAAGTAATTGAGCTTTTTTCAGGTCTTTTATTTTTACTTCACCGCCGATATTTTTTGCTCCCTGTCCCCATTTCAGTTCAACACATTTTACACCTAATTCTTTTATTGCATATTCCTGTACACCGAGACGGCCATCTTCTACATTTGCCTGAACAATGATTACACCATAATTATCTATCTGATGATCAGTAAATAATTTAACTCTCTTTTTTAAGTCAACTGTGTCAACTACTTTCCCGTTTTTTATTACAGCTTCGGGATCCATACCAACCACATTTTCGCCTATGGTTAAGCCAGTTCCTGCTAATGCAGACCCAATGGCAAGTCCTTCCCAATTATTTTTTGCTATATTGGTTGAACCAATGCCAGATATCATAAAAGGCAACTTGAATTTTAACCCTTTATCGTAACCAAATTCAACTTCAAGGTTAACATTCGGGAAAATAGCTTTATCGCTATCTACATCAATACCATGGGCACCGACCACACCACTGAGAATGTTAAAATGTGAATAATCAACCGGATATTTTTTTTCACCGGCCGCAGTTATCATTCCGAATGGTTGCGGATATAATACTTCGTGTCCACGATAAGCTGATTTGCCTATTTCGCACATTCCGATGCAACCGTCAATACAGGTTACACACATACCACTGGTTGGAACCACAGAACCTTCTGTCCTGTTTTTTGTCAACGTTGCTGCTGTAGCATTTACTTTTGTTAAACTCATTTTTGTACCTCCTTATTTTAATTTAAGATTAATAATTATTGTCATTTCGATTAGCTGTCAATTGCACGATTGCACGATTGCATGATTGCACGATTGCACGATTGCACGATTATGTTAATTAAAATCTCCATTGTTCTGGTTTTGTATAAATATTGACTAACATAGCAATGATATGTTCATACTTATCGTAAAGTGGTTTATGTTCTGCTTCATCAAAATAATTACATGCTAAAGCATAATCAAGCCAAACTTGTGTTTCAGCAGCCTCACCTTCAGCATCATTAAGTTTAGCCACAAACGATTTCGGATAACGCCTTTTTCTCCAAGCTTCAGCAATAATTCCTGATACAGAATGTGATGAGCGTCTAATTTGGTCAATCAGTGAATACTTTTCTTCTTTAGGGAATTTTTTCGTAAGTTCAAAAAC
>PCSS01000107.1:2811-5277 GCA_002771395.1 Bacteroidetes bacterium CG23_combo_of_CG06-09_8_20_14_all_32_9
TACTTCGCTTCTTTAGTAACGCATGTCCCGCATTCACCTTTCAATCCCATCCAGCAGTTATAATTATCATTTACTTCAATACAGGTAGGTTGAAGGGAATTTTCGCATCTGCCACAGAGTACCGTTTCCGGTTGCGGTCCTTCACATCTCAATGAACAGGCAGGGCAGATGTACATACATGCGCCGCATCTTCTACATTCTTCGGAATTAATATTAAAAGGGGTATTGATTTTAAGTTTATTACCTCTGTTTATGTAACCAATAGCCATGGCACCCATTTGTTGTTCGCACATTCTTACGCATAGTCCGCAATAGATACAGTTATCCCATTTCGGAGTAAATCTGACTTGTTGCAGTCCTATTTTTGCCGCTAAATCCTGTAATATTTTTGATGTAGGGCATCGGGCAATCAATAACTCAAGAATCATTTTTCTTGCCCGTATCACACGTTTTGAACTTGTACGGACCTTTAGCCCGTCTTCTGCAGGATATGTACAGGAAGAAACAAGTTTTGAGTTTACACCTTCTCCTATTTCAACTACACATAAACGACATCCACCCCAGGGAGTAAGACCTTCATTGTGGCACAAAGTTGGAATTTCTAAGCCAAGAAATCTCGCTGTATCCAGTACAGTCCAACCCTTTTGAGGTTCAATGTTTATTCCGTCAATTGTTATATTTGGCATGATATTACACCTCCTATTTTTTTTTAGTTCTTTTATAAATTGTTTTCCGTCTTCCGTTTCCAATTCACATCATAAGCATCTTTTTGCTTCTTTTATCGCTTGTTTTTCTGTTAAGCCCTTTCTACTTCATTGAAGTTTTGTAGGGGTTTGTTAATATTTCTCTGTTTTCTAAATATTTTTTCATCAAAGGAAATATATCCTCATTTTTCCTAAGATATTCAATCCAAATAGATGTATCTGCTATTATCATTTTCTATTAATTTTCCTTACTTTTTCTGCTGAATAACCATCTATAAATTTTAAAGAATTTTTTTCAATTTTTTGATTTAATTCTTTTATATGTTTTAATTCTAACCATTCATTCAAAGCGATTTCTAAAGATTCTGTAATATTTTTCCCGTTTGTATAATATCTTACTTTTTCAATCAATTTGTCGGATATTATTGTTGTTACTCTCATATTTATTGTATTTATTTGGTTTCATTAATTAATGCTTCTAAAAAAGTGGCTTCTTTAATTTTCTCTTCCGCTTCTTCAAAATTTTTTACAAAAGAAGAAATATAATTTAATTCAGGTATAACTGCTTCTTCATAACCAGTTTCAGTGTTAAATTGATATTTCACTTTAAAATTATATGCCATGATTTAAAATTTATAAACAGAAAATAATTGCAAATATATTAAATTTTTAAATACTTGTCTCTAATGACAAATAATTGTTCAACCTTTTTGAGGTTCAATGTTTATTCCGTCAATTGTTATATTTGACATATTTTTAGATTTTTGATTTACAATTGATTATTTTAAATTTATTTATAATTTCAATATTCTTTGCACTTCTTTAAATATTCGCAAATCTTGTGCTTCATCTGATAATTTTTGTGCCCAGGACAAAAGATATTTTTCATTAAGTTTACCGGAATGTCTTATTGCAATATCTTCTACATCAGCTAAATCTCTTAATCTGCCTGGAACTATTTTTAATAATATCAAATCTTCGGGTGTTGGATAATATGCTTTAACACCAAGCATTTCAACTGAAATTTTTCTGTCAAAAGCACTTTTCTCAAATTTATGTGATGCAATAATAAAATCTATGCGAACATTCCTATCTTTAATATTAAAACAACCCATCAGATTAATATTTTTCAAAATCTTTTCTTTATCAACAGTAAAATCGGCTTGTGTCATTTTATCAAGCAGATTTTTTATATCAGATTTCTTTATAAAAACACAAAAATCAATATCAATAGTTTCTCTTGGATTACCGATTACACTAACTGCTATTCCGCCAATAACAAGATAATTTATTTTCTCATTATTTAAAAAAAAGACAATTTTTTTATATGATTGTTTTAACATTTTTTTTTCTACTTCTTAAACTTAATTTAAAACATAGAGGTTCGTTATATACGAAATTATCAGTAAATTTATCAAACATACCGGATGAAAGAAACGATTGTGTGATTTTAATTGAAACTTGCGGTGTAAGTTTTTGTAACCATTTTTTCTTTTCTTCTTCCATCCATTCAAACCTTTTCTTATTAAATATACCTCCCCACCGGCTTTTTGTTTTTGATGTTCTTTGTTTTTTCATTTTTATAGTAAATTTCGTAATATTTATGTTTAAAATCCTTTAGTTACTACTCAGCAGCATGTATAATTCAGCATAAAATAAAAAATTTTAAAAAATGTTCAATGCCAAACGAACAACTAACAATGTACAAGTAAGCGTCCGGCAAATAACGAAATCGCTTAATTGTCAACCGGACTTTTGCTAT
>PCSS01000260.1:0-5217 GCA_002771395.1 Bacteroidetes bacterium CG23_combo_of_CG06-09_8_20_14_all_32_9
ATTTATTAGGTCATAGGTTAAAACTGTTGATTATATTATGCAAACCTCACAGGTTTTTGAAACCTGTGAGGTTTATCAACTGCTTTAACCCAACGCCATTTATTGTATTATTTTATTTGATGAGTAGTTGCGATTGTTCAAAAAAAGATTTTCTGAAAATCTTTCCAATTGGATATACATTTTGCTGATTATCGGCATATTTAGACCTAATATAAAACCAATTAAGCAAAGCATAAGAATTGTTTTTAAAATCAGGATTGTCTTTTAATTCTTTCTCAAAATTTTCTTTAATTTTAGGGGTATTTGCCAACATCTCGCGTGCAAGTGGTTCTAATATGTATGATTCGCCATATTCTTTCTGTTCAAAAATTGTATTAAAATACCCAAATTGCAAAAGCGAAGCAGGCGACATCGGCTCAAGAATATGTGCAATCAATCTGGATTTTGGTTGATTCATCGGTATAATTATAGAACCATGAATTAGTTTCATCTTATAATTTATTGTATCAGCTTTTACTGAGATAATTAATTGTCTTCCTTCATAAGGTTCAGAATTGAATTTCACATTGTTAAAGCGATAACCCGAAACTTCAATAATAGTATCATTTTTAAGCGTAAAGTAATTTATATGGTGAAGTCTTAAAATATCTTCAATAAACGACCATTGCCTGGGAATAACATAATATTCAGGAAGATTAGCAATAGCGGTTGGTTTAATATTATTGAAATACGGAAGTTTGTAATTTTTAATTTTTGTTCCGAATTTAAACCATGCGCCGCCTGTTAAATCACTTTTCTCTGAAGTATATTCCATTCCTTTAAAATCTATTATAACACTATCGCGGGTAAAATTAAACGAGAGTGGAAAGGGCTTTTTTCTAAATTCTTCGGAAGAAGAAATAACATCAGATTGTTTTCTGTTTTGCTGAAGCTCTTTACCGCTGCTGTTTAAAACATCGAGAGTATATTCTATCATTTTATAGGTAGCAAAAACCCTTGTTTTATAATTTTTAAGCATGTGAGTTTCAATTAAAAGTCCCGGACAATTTACCATTGCCGTATAACCTTGTGAAAACATAGGCGGTGTAACCCAACTTGTTAACCCGCTTTCTATATTATGCCATTCTTTAAAACTAACATACGGAAAGATTGGATAGCCGGCTTTTTCCATAGATTTTGTAACATAAGGTAAATAAATATTCTTTTGCCACTTTGTTAAGTTAGAATCCATATTACCGTTAATTTCGAGACCATAAGTCAGAGCATAAATATAATCGGAACCATCGGTAACGTGGCAATCAATAAAAAAATCGGGATGCCATTTATTAAAAAGTTCAATCCATGCTTTTGTTTCGGGGGCTTCGGCTTTAATATAATCGCGGTTTAAATTCAAATTACTGGCATTTGTTCGCCAGCCCATTTCTTTAGGACCATTTTGGTTAATCCTGTTGTAAGCACCGAATCTTTCATGACCGTCAACGTTATAAATGGGAATAAAAATAACAGAAACATTTTCGAGAAGTTTTGAAATATCTTTATTTATAACAAAGTCCCGAAAAAGCATCAATCCGGCATCTTTACCATCAGGTTCACCTGCGTGAATACATGCCTGAATAAGCAAAATGGTTCGTCCGTTTTTTTTTATTAATTCAGGGTCAAAAAATTTGTCTTTATCGGCAATTAATAGCGGTAAATCGCGACCTTCGGGGCTAATACCAAAAGTGGTGTAATGAATTAAAGGAGATGTATCTGCCAATTTTTTGCAATATGCAATTGTTGAATCGTAACGAGGGGTTTCGAGGTAATTAGATTTCTCAAAAAAAGTAATTAGTTCGTTATTTTGTGAGAATAAATGTGTTATTGATACTATTAAAATTGCAGATATCAAAAATTTTTTCATAATCTTTTTATTTTTAGATACAGATTAATACTGTTTTTTTTTAAATATAATCTGTGTAAATCTATGGTTTATTTTTATTTTTTTCAAAAATAGTGATAATTGCACAAAACATGTATTGCTTATAATAAAACTGTCGTAATTTTGCATAAAAGTTATGGTATTGTTAATTTGGTTTTTGTTTTTTTCCCGAAAAACCTATTTTGCTTCGTTACACACTCAAATGAAATTAGAAGAAGGATATGAATTTCGTTTTAAGGTAGAAAAGATAATTAATCTGCCCGACGAATCATATTACGTTCTTTTATCGGAGTTTAATAAAAAGTTTTTGCTTCCGACTGGTTTTTATCAGGAATATAATATTAAAGTCGGAAACGAAATTATTTGCAAAATTGATAAAATAAATTGCAATGGGAAAGTGTTTTTAGAACCTATAAGTCCGATATATTCTGCCGGTGAAAAGGATATTTTTACACTTTTTGAAACTGGGCAAAGAGAAACACGCAAAACAAAAGATAAATATTCGGTTATTAAGGCAAAAAGCAATAAAACATCACGCGCAATTGTTGTTAATTTTCCGAATACCTTAAAATATTTACAGGGCGAGAACTATTTGTGCGAAGTAATTAAAATAAAAAAGGGTGAAGCACATTTAAAACTTATTTCTAAAACCTGAAAACATACATAATTTTATCGTCACCAGTCTGATAAAAATCTTTTATTATTGCCTCTGCTTTATAACCATTATTTTCGTAAAATTTTCGGGTTGAAATATATTTTTGAGTGCCTGATGTTTCAGCAATAATCATTCTGCCATTTCTATTTTTAATTGTTTCGTGAGTTTTTTCGAGAATAAGTTTTCCCATACCTTTTCCTCGGTAATTGTTATGGGTAGCAATCCAATACAAACCGTAACTACCTACAGTGCATGGTATATGACCGTAACATAAATAAGAAGCAATTTTACTGTCAGCTTCAATAAACTGGAAAAAATATTCTGATTTTTCCTGTCCTTTTATTAATGCTTCGTTTACAAGTTCTATGGCAACAGGTATTTCATAATCATAAAAAAATCCTGTTGATTCTATAATGTTTTTAATTTCAATTACATCGCTTTGTTTAAGTTCGTTACGGTATGTTATATTCATGATTTTTTAATAAATATTTTTTATTGCATCTTCTATCAATCTTTCAACAGCATAAGTAAATGAATAATTTGCTTTTTCGCAGGCACAATAAAAGCCACTGTCTGGTGTAATGCAGGGATTTGCATTAATTTCCAAGACGAATGGATTTCCATCTTTATCTACTCTAAAATCTACTCTTATAAATCCTGACAAGTTAAATGAATTCCAGCAATTTATGCAAATATTTTTTAACATTGTTACTAATTTATTTTCTATATTTTCATCAATAAAACTTCGTGTTGTATTTACATATTCGAAACTACTTTCATCCCATTTTGCTCTAAAACCCATAATCTTGGGTTTCCCTTCGGGAAAATCATGAAAATTCATTTCTGGAATTGGTAAAACTTCAGGTCCGTTGTTGCCACCTAATACTGAAATATTAAATTCGCGTCCATCAATATACTCTTCGATAAAATAATGAAATGGACTTAATTCTTTTATTTTTTGAAACTTATTTACATCAATACCTTTAAATACAAGGTCGTCATCGAATCCCAATGAGCCATCTTCGAGTTTGGGTTTTACAAGATACATTTTGTTTTCATCGAGTTTATTTGTTTCGTATATTTCAAACCAATCGGCTGTAGGAATATTGTTTTTTCGCATCCAGTTTTTTGATAATGGTTTGTTAGTTGTTAAAAATAATCCTTCAGTGTTAACACCTGTATATGGAATTTTTAAATGGTTATAAAGAGCAGGAGCAAAGTATAACAACTCGCCACTATTATTTATACTTTCAACAAGATTAAAAATCAGGTTCGGTTTTTCATTTAGAAGATTTTTTTTTAATTGTGATAAATCAAGTGTTACAGTAATTTTACAAGTTTTGTAGCCCAATTTGAGCAAACTTTTTTCTGCTAACTCCACCTGAGCTAAAATATCAAGTTCATCGGGACCTGCATTTGGTTGAATTTTATTGTAAACAATAGCTACGTTTTCAATTTTCTTCATTTTTTTAATCTTTTAATTGCCGGTTTCATTATCATTTCAATTAATTTTTGGTAACTTATCCCGGCAAAGCGACACAAAATAGGTAAATCGGAATGAACAGGATTAAGACCTGCTAATGGATTAACTTCTATAAAATTTAATTTTCCTGCATCATCCATTTTCAAATCAATTCTTCCGCCATCGCGGCAATCAAGTGCTTTCCAGCATTCTTCAGCTAATTTATAACATTTGTCAATAATATTTTGCTCAGGTACAGAATAATCAATTACTCGGCGATAATTTTCTTTGTTTTTGAGACCGTAAATTTTTGTTTTTTCGTGTTTACGGAATACAACTTCCATAACACCCACTGCTTTAGTGTCTTTACCAGTTCCTACAATACCAACAGTAAATTCGCGGCCCGATAAAAATTTTTCAATTAAAACAGGTTGTTTATATTTTTTAAGTAAATGCTTACAAACATTTGTTAATTCATTTTTTGATTTTATTTTTGATAACCCGGAAATACCTTTTCCGGTTCCTTCGGCAACAGGTTTAGCAAATAATGGATATTTTAATTTAATATTTTCAATTTCTGAAATACTTTCAATAATAGCAAAATCGGCGGTTGGCAAGCCGGCATCTCTAATTATTCGCTTCGTTATTCCTTTATGTAATGTTATTGCAAGAACTAATCCATCTGAAAAAACATAAGGTATATTATAAGCATCTAACAAACATGGAACCTGCGCTTCGCGTGCCAGTCCGTACATTCCTTCTGAAATATTAAAAACAATATCCCATTTTTCCCCTTCAACTAAAAGTTTTGCAAGATTACGAACATGACCAATTCGTTCGGTTTTGTACCCGTCATTATGTAAGGCATTTTCAATGCTTTCAATAGTTTCTTCTTTATCAAATTCGGCAGTTTCTTCTTGAGTAAAACCTTCTTTAAGATATTCGTTACGAAGGTCATAAGTTATCCCTACAAGCATGTTATAAATTTAATTAGTTACTACTCAACAGATATGAGTTGTAAAAATGATTGTTACTATTCAGCAGCAAAAGTAAAAATAAATTGTTTACCCCGTTGGATATTTTATTTTTATTGCACATTAGTTTTTCAATTAGGGTTATCCAACGGGGTAAATTGCTTCATTGCTTATTGTTCATTGCTTCATTGCTTATTGTTCATTGCTT
>PCSS01000260.1:5293-9494 GCA_002771395.1 Bacteroidetes bacterium CG23_combo_of_CG06-09_8_20_14_all_32_9
ATTTTTAAGTTTTAACCCGTTTTTATCGTGTGAAATAACATTATCGGGAAGTAAGGGTATTTTTCCGCCGCCACAGGGAGCGTCAATAACATAAGCAGGAATGGCATAACCGGAAGTAAAGCCACGTAATCCTTTAATAATTTCCAAACCTTTTTGAACCCTTGTTCTAAAATGTCCGGAACCAAGAATCGGGTCGCACTGGTATAAATAATATGGACGTACTCTGAATTTTAATAAGCCGGTCATTAATTTTCGCATTGTTTCAACATTATCATTTATTCCTTTTAATAATACAGTTTGACTTCCTAAAGGAATTCCAGCGTTGGCAAGAAGTGCGGTTGCCTGTTCAACTTCCGGAGTAAGTTCGTTTGGATGGGTAAAATGTATGCTAATAAAAAGCGGATGATATTTTTTTAGCATATCAACAAATTCCTGGGTAATTCGCTGTGGTAAAACTGCGGGGACCTTTGTACCGATTCGAATTATTTCAACATGCGGAATAACCCGAAGTCTTTGCAAAATATACTCAAGACGGTCTTGCGGTAAGGTAAAAGGGTCGCCGCCTGAGAGAAGCACATCTCGTACTTCGGGATGATTTTCAATATATTCAAATGCAGATTCAAAATCGTTCAGGCTAAAATGAGATTTATCTTTTTTTGCAACCATGTGTGAACGAGTGCAATATCTGCAATATGTACTGCAAAAACCTGTTACAAGAAATAAAACGCGGTCGGGGTAGCGATGAACAATGTTTGGTACGGGACTGCTATTCTTTTCGTGAAGCGGGTCTGACGATTCGCCCGGGAAAATTTTATATTCGTTTGCCGTTGGAACTACACATTTATATAATGGGTCATCTGGATTCGAAAAATCTATTAAACTTGCATAATAAGGTGTAATTCGTAACGGAAGAAGGTCTTTATTGTCGGTATCCTGATTTTCTGTTAATTTTATTTTGAAAAACTTTTCTAATTGAAAAAAATATCTGAAACTGTTTTTTATTTGCCAGTGCCAGTCGTTCCATTCATAGTTAGATATTCCTGATAAATATTCTTTTCTGAAAACTGAAGATATTTTTGCTTCGGTTGTATGTAAAAGAGGAGCTATTACTTTTTGTCGGTTTATATGGTATTTTGCTACCAAACTTGGAGGTTCTTCTTCTTTGTTTACCTCTGTGTCTTTTATCAGTGAGTCGCTTAAAGAATTATTTGCCATAGTTTTCAATAAAATTGTTAAAAATTTACGAACGATTAATGAATGCAATTTTACATTAATAAATGATAAATGATAACTCTAAAAAAAAAAAATTATAGATTTTTTCAACTAATACAATTTCAAAATAAATCTTCATAACACATAGATATATTGTAATTAAGAGTATATTGTATATTATGTTATTAACATTTTAATTTTTGATGACAAGCAAAATGATATTCCAAATCACGTCAATTATTTTTGGTATCGCCTTAAATCTGCAAGTGATTTAAAACTCATTGTCTCCTGCAGATTTACTTATATGTTATGTTTAATTTTAACAGGGTAAATCAGCGGTATCAGTGGGAAATTGGAAAATAGTTTTTTTTACTTGCGGATTTTAGGTATTAAATAATAAGTAACTATTCAGTTTAGCACGCAATAAAAAAAACGTGAATGATTTTTTTTTAACTCTGCGAGCTTAAAACTTTGCGAGCATTGCGTCTTTGCGGAACATGAGCCAAAATGAATTTAACAAAAAAACATTAACTTTAACACTGATTAGTTACAATAATAATTGTATGGAATAATCTTTAATTTTTTTTGTATTTTTGAATTTAATTTAGACAAGAAATGTTAGAAGACAGCTATCGTTATTTTGAAGAAAAAAACCGTAAGGAAATTGTTAGTCGATACGAGAATTTGTTGCGAAAGAGAAAACCTTTCTTTTTTGATGTAGATGATTTTGAATCTATTATAGAGTTTTATATAGAGCAAAATAAATTTTCAAATGCATTTGAAGCGACAAATATTGCTTCGAATCTTTTTCCTTCCTCGCCCGAAATTAAACTTAAAAAAGCACAATTATTATTAGATAAAGGCAAACCCATAGAAGCGATCTCCGAACTTAAAGTCGCCTTACTTCACGATTCCAAAAATTTTGAAATATTTTTAATGTTAGGTATTACTTACTTAAATCTTAACAATTTCAAGGAAGCTATAAGACAGTTTGAGGAATGTATTAATTACCTTCCTGCAGAAATAAAAAAAGATGAGATTTTCTTTTCAATAGGATTTCATATAGGGCATACTAACAAAATTGCATTAGCCATTAAATATCTGAATAAATCACTTGAAATTAATCCAGAAAATATTGACTCGCTTTCAGAAATTGCATTCTGTTATGCCCGTGTTTTCAATTACAATAAAAGCATCGAATGCTATTTAAAAGCTATTGATTTAGATCCGTTTTTAGAATTTAACTGGTTTAATTTAGGACTTGTTTATTTTAAGATTGAAAATTTTGAAAAAGCCATTGAATCTTTCGATTTTGCATTAGCAATTGACCCAAAGTATTTAAGTGCATATCTTGCAAAAGCGAATTGCTTTATGTTGCTTGAAAAATATTCCGAAGCGATTGAAGTTTATAAAGAATATTTGAATTACGATAAAGAATATGCCGATGTTTACTATTACATTGGTGAGTGTTTTGAAAAAATAAAAAATATTGATGCCGCAAAAGAATATTATGAAAAAACAATTCATAAAAATGAAAATCATACTGAAGCCTTGCTTAGTTTAGGTATAATTAAAATGTATCTTCATGATTTTCCCGGCAGTCTCATATGTTTAACAAAGTTAGTGTTAATTAACAATGAAAATCATGAGGCTCAATATTATTTAGCAGAGTTATATTACAAAACCGGAATGTATGAAGAAGCTTTGCCCCACATCGAAATTGCAATTAAAATTGCACCGGAAGAAGTTGATTATATTTTATTACAGTCGGAGTTATACCAGGCTTTAGGACTTATTCGAAAATCGATAAATGTACTTAAAGACGGTTATTTTTCAGTTGAAGAAAAAGCTCCTGTTTTATACCAACTAGCCGGTCTTTATATTTTATCGAAAAATAATTACAAAGCCGCTTATTGTCTTAAACAAGCAATACGAGCCGATTCAACACTTATAAATAATTTTTTAAAGATTTTTCCTCAAGCAAAAAAAAATAAATATTTTAAAGGTTTATTAAATTTGTAAAAAAAAATAAAAAAAATGAACTACAAATTACCGTATATCCCCGAGCGTGATGAAAAACCCAGAAAAAAGGGTTTAACAATGGTTATGGATAAAGGGTTAAGCGTTCAGGAATCAAAAAACTTATGTAACAGTTCCGGACATATAATTGATTACCTTAAACTTGGTTTTGGAACTTCATTAGTTTCAACAAACTTAAAAGAAAAAATTAAGATTTATCAAGACCATAATATCAAAGTATATCTTGGCGGAACGCTTTTCGAAGCTTTTATAATTCGCAATATGTACGATGATTTCAAAAAATATGTGTCGGAGTATAATATTGATATGATTGAAGTTTCGGATGGCTCCATGCACATGGAACACGATGTTAAGTGCGAGTATATTCGCAAACTTTCAAAGGAATTTACAGTAATTTCAGAAGTTGGCTCAAAAGAAGCCGGAATAATTATCGCTCCGAACAAATGGATTAAAATGATGAAAAATGAACTCGAAGCCGGTTCAATTAATGTAATTGCCGAAGCACGCGAAAGCGGAACCGTTGGTATATACCGACCTAATGGAAATGCACATGTTGTTCTTATTAATAAAATTCTTGAAAATATAAACGCTGATTCTATTCTTTGGGAAGCACCTAATAAATCGCAGCAAGTTTGGTTTGTTAAATTATTAGGAGCTAATGTGAACCTTGGAAATATTGCACCAAATGAAGTTATTTCTCTTGAAACAATACGACTTGGTTTGCGTGGCGATACGTTCTTTAACTTTTTGCCAGAGGAGTTTAAGGAAGAAGTAGATTAGGTACTTACAAAATAAAACTTACCAACATGTAGTTGGTAGCAGTAGTTGGTAGTTTGAGGTTGCTCGTTATTTCAATTTACGGCAGTGTTAATTTAGTATACTTTTTGTATTTTTGCGGCAGTTCATCTAAAAACTCTTTAAAATGGAAAACTGCCCAAAGTGTAAAAGC
>PCSS01000177.1:0-2054 GCA_002771395.1 Bacteroidetes bacterium CG23_combo_of_CG06-09_8_20_14_all_32_9
TCTTTCTCAATCTTTTCTTCCCAATCTTTTCTTCTCAATCTTTTTTCAATCTCTTCCCTCAACCTCAACCTTAAATATGAACATTCCCTTGTGTGTGCTTATAAGGTTAATAAACGGTTAATAGAAGTTAAAAAACGGTTAAGAAAGGTTAATAAAAATTAATGACGTTTACAATAGTAACCAATCTTAACCGATATTAACTATTATTAACAACTATTAACTACTCTTAATTGATTGTTAACTATTATTAACTGATAGTCGTGGATGTTTCATCAGAAAATATTTATTTATATTATTGCTTCATTGTTAACTTTTGATTTGTGAACTGTCTATTTCAATATATATCAACACATTTCCTTATTTCTCTATACCCAAAATATAATAATTTATCATGTACTAAAGTATAACAAATATCTTACAATTAAAAAAAAAGAAAATTTTTGTAAGGATAACGTGTTAAGTATATGTCTTTAACAGTTTGAAAAATAAGGCTTCTGAAATTATCTATATTTTCTTTTTGTGTTGCGGAAATAAAAATACTTGGGAAATTATTTTTTGCCATCCAACTATTTTTTAATTCGGCAATATTATGTGGTCCTTTAACTAACAAATCGTCGGCATCGGGAGGAATATATTTGTCAACTTTGTTAAAAACCAAAATAACAGGCTTGTCAGATACCTTAATTTCATTTAAAGTTTGATTTGTTATGATAATTTGTTTTTCAAAATCAGGATGACTAATGTCAACAATATGAAGTAGAATATCCGCTTCACGAACTTCGTTAAGTGTCGAATTAAAGGCTTCTATAAGACTGTGGGGCAGTTTGCGGATAAAACCTACGGTATCGGAAATCAGAAATGGCAGGTTACCAATAACTACCTTTCTTACAGTAGTATCGAGGGTTGCAAAAAGTTTATTTTCTGCAAACACATTTGATTTACTAAGTAAATTCATTATGGTTGACTTTCCTACATTAGTATAACCAACAAGTGCAACTCTTACAAATTCATTTCTTTTTTTTCGCTGAGTCGCCATTTGCTTGTCAATTTTTATTAATTGTTCTTTAAGCAAAGAGATTCTCCATTTTATAACCCTTCGGTCGGTTTCAAGTTCAGTTTCGCCCGGACCTCGCAAGCCGATACCACCTTTTTGACGTTCAAGGTGAGTCCACATTTTTGTGAGTCGTGGTAAAAGGTATTGATATTGTGCAAGTTCTACTTGAACTTTAGCATAGGCGGTTTTTGCGCGTGCTGCAAAAATATCAAGAATAAGGTTAGTGCGGTCAAGAGCTGTACAACCTAAAACTTTTTCAATATTTCTTAATTGTGAACCACTTAATTCATCATCAAAAATAGCAATTGTTGCTTTTTTTTCTTTAATATATGCGGCAATTTTATTGAGTTTACCTTTGCCTATGTATGTTCGGGAATCGGGTTTTGAAATATTTTGAGTAAATTTTTTTATTGTATTTGCTCCGGCAGTTAATGCGAGAAACTCAAGTTCGTTGAGATATTCTTTAACACTATTTTCTTCCTGATTTTGCTGTATTGTACTTATCAACACGGCCCGTTCCATTTTTTTAGGAACGGGTTTTTTAATTTCTAACATTATTTAACGGAATTATAAAGTAATTGGTTAGTGGGGTTTTCTACTGTATAAGGACGTTCCCTTGCTTTTTATAAAATTGTACCTAACGGTTTGTAGCTACCCGAAGGTGGCGATTTCGAAGCACTTCACTGTCAACCAAGCAGAAACTTTGATAGAAGTACAAAGCTTGAATTAACCACTGAATCGCCACTTGCGGGTAGCTGCTGTTACCTGCAGTTATATTTTTCATCACTCGTCAGTATTTAATAATTTTAAATTTCTCCTTGAAATCGGCACCAATAACTTGCACGAAATACATTCCTGAACTTACTTCATCAAAATTTATATCTGATTTGTTCGTTGTCAATGTAAATTGCTTGATAATTTGTCCTGACAAATTGAATAAATATAATATACTGCCTTCTAAATTTTGAGTCAATGACATAATGGTTAAGTTTCCATGGGT
>PCSS01000177.1:2069-5123 GCA_002771395.1 Bacteroidetes bacterium CG23_combo_of_CG06-09_8_20_14_all_32_9
TTGAATTGTTGAAGCATTGTCAGCAAAGTGAAGATTTGGGTAAAGCTTGGTCGTGTCAATTTTTCCAATGAATGTTTGCCACAAATTATTGGTTGACCCTAACAAGGTGTCTCCAAAATATGCAATGTGGTTAAAAGAACCAGCAAGATAAATTCCTCCTGATGTATC
The DNA here is from genome assembly GCA_002771395.1 of Bacteroidetes bacterium CG23_combo_of_CG06-09_8_20_14_all_32_9. Taxonomy (GTDB): domain Bacteria; phylum Bacteroidota; class Bacteroidia; order Bacteroidales; family GWA2-32-17; genus GWA2-32-17. The sequence goes on from PCSS01000177.1 coordinate 2,238, forward strand.
TGATATGATTGAATTGTTAAATGCAAAATTCTTTTCGGTGCTTTCGGCTATCATGTAACTCCAATCAATTATTCCTGAAGTATCAATTCTATAAATCATCGGATAAAGAGTTGGCCAGTTTCTAATTGAACCAACATACAATATGTTTTGATTTTTATCTAAACAAATGTCAGAAATAATAGCACCACCGTTTGAGTAACCAATTTGAGTAGCGAAAATAATACTGTCTTTCACAAGTTTAATTATGATTGCGTTATTATAATTGTCAATTGCTTGGTATTGATTTCCATTTATGGAAATTACGTCCCCAAATTTTGCAAGTAATATAAGATTGTTGTTTTTGTCAACAACTAATCTATCGCCTTCGTTGTGTTCAGAGCTCCCAATGACGATTGTCTTTAGAAAAACTCCGTTTGAGTCAAGTTTACTTATGAATAGGTCGTCTCCTAAATGAAATGGAAAAATCGTTCCTCCAAAATTGAATGATCCTCGAAAAGTACCAGTAAGGTAAATATTATTTTCATGGTCAATCACAATTTCATTTCCTTGTCCATAAGATAAAGCATCGCTTGAATTAGTTCCAAATATTTTCTTTGCCCATTGTGCATTGCCTGCTGTGTCATATTTTGCAATAAAAATTGCGGATGAATTGTTATCAGTTAATTGATAACTGTCAAATAAAATTGAACTTGTGTAACTACCTGTTATGTAGAGTGCGTTGTGCAAATCGCAAGCAATGGAAGTTGAAAAGTTTCCTGATGAATTATTTGTTGTTTGAATATTGGTTGTTGAAACCCAAATCCTGTTTCCTAATTTGTCGTATTTAGCAATGTAGATGTATGAGATTTCTGTAAAAGAGTATTGACTTTGATTAATGTATTTTGCATTTGTCCCTGTTAGGTAAAAATTATTTTCATTATCAACAGCAATGCCCGTTGCATTAAACAATGTGTCATTGACTTCCCAAATTAAATTTCCATCAAGGTCAATTCTTTTTATGTTTCCATTAGTTGCAATTATCAGCTTGTTTTCATTATCAATAATTGAAATTACTTGCGAAGAATTACTTAAAGTCTTAATCCATTCATAACCGATTCTTTGAGCAAAAATGGTTATGTGTGTTATTGTTAGTAACACTGTCATGATTAGTTTTATCTTGTCAGGTGTTTTCAAAGTTTATAAAGCATTGTCGTTATTTTTATGCACAAATTTTATTGTTATCACTATCGCCAAATAATTGCAGGTAACATCTGTATAAACCCAATCTTGTGTATATTTCGTCATTATCTATAACTCAATATTTTTACTAATTTAGTAAAAATCAGTCTAATATCAAATAACCTGCTAATTGTGTCTATTTTTTATGTCCTGCTGATTTTTTTCTGAGTGCAAGTTAGTAATGTTTTTGTAATTACCAATCAAATTTATTCATAATATTATGGGTTTAACCAATTACTTTATAAATCCATTATTTAATAAGGTATTTGTTATCATTTAAAATATCGATCATAACTTTTTTAAAAATATCTGTGGCTCCCATAATCATTTGTATATCATTTGGAAACGGAACGGGAGGTTTACCAACTAATTTTGCAGTTTCGGTATCAAGTGCCCGCAAATCGCCATTGGCATTTACTATGCGATTTTCAAAAAAGAAATCGGAAGCAAGCTGTTTTGAGGTAAAAAGATTGTTCTTATCATAATATTCAATAACGCCATCAAGATGAGCTGCTTTTTGTTGTAAAACTTCAAGTACTTTACACGAAATATTAACCATACGCGGAATTTTAACAGGGTTTCCGAGTGAATCTTTTATTGTGTTATTATATTGGTCGAGTTTATATTCCCAACCATCCTGAATAGTTTTTGTTTGCCTACTTTCTTTTTCTATCTGCTTTTCAGGAGAGATGTTGATAATTTTAAGATTATTTTTTACAATATTATCATAATTTATATTTGTCGGTTTATTGAAATAATTTACCCATTCGCTGTTTAATTGTGATATGTTAAAATCAAGTAATTGAATACCAAATTCTTGTGGAAGTTTAATATAAGTATTGTTTTCGAATTGCAGTAAAACACTTGTAATTCCTGCACTTCTGGCTTGTTCAAGATATTTATCTACATCCTGATAATTCTCATAATATTCTTTAACTTTTTTTAGTTCAAAGTAAGCATCCCGGGCTTTAAATCTATCGTTTGACGAAAGAAGTTTTTTTGCATGGACATAAAAATATTCGGCTGCATTTTTTTTAGCATCAACAATTTCGCGATCGTAATCTATTACGGGGAAGTCAATAGTACGATTACCGTTTTTTAAAGGTAAAACCGTTCTTACAAGTTCCTGTCTGTTTTTTAGTAACAAATAATTAGTAAAAACCTCATTCCACATTTCCGGTTTCCCTTCGGTTTTAAGGTATTTAATTCGGCTCTGGTTGGCTTCGTTAGCTGCCAGAAATGATTTTTCGAGAACATTTATTTCTTTAGGATTATCGGCATTCCCACGTATTTTTTTTACCGATTTACGAATCGCCCCATCGTATTGTCCTCGCTGGTATAGTTTATTAGAAGATACGCAGCCTGTTAACAATATTACTGAAATTAAAAAAATTAAAAGTCGCATTTAACTATGTTTTTATGAAAAATAGATATTTTTATTAGAACTGCAAAAATAATGAAAAAACAGGTAACCAGCAATCAGCATCCCGACATAAACGCAGAAAAATAATTGACTGAAAACGAAATTTCATATATTATACTTTGAATGGTGTTCACCACGTTGGATAATCTGTTGAATAACGATAGATGAACTTATAAAATATATCCTACGTGGTAAATTTTTACATTTGGGATTCAGGTATAAGGAAATAAGTAACTTCTCAATAC
>PCSS01000192.1 GCA_002771395.1 Bacteroidetes bacterium CG23_combo_of_CG06-09_8_20_14_all_32_9
TTCGCTAAGTTCTCATTTACAATAGTAAACTCCGGTTTTAAAATTTTGTCCGCCTCGAAAAATCTAATTTTTAGAACCCCTCTAATGCTTTTTATCCAAGTTTATCACTTATTTGATACTACAAAATTAATATTTTCTATCATAGATGAATTCAAGTCACAAATGCAAATTTTGGTTTGACAAATATAATGAAATAATTTAATTATTGATTGCTAAATCAAGATAGTATATTTCGTTTATCATTGAAATCAGCAATAGGCAATAAGCAATTAACAACTAGCAACCAGCAACATTTTTTTTATTTCATAATCACCATCCTCTTTACCCGCATTTCAATACTTGTTTTTGCTACTACCGAATAAACTCCAGGCGATAAATGTTTTCCGTTAAATTCTATCCTGTATGTTTGCTGGTTAATTACTTGCTGCTCAAATACTTTTGCAACCTTTTGTCCGAGATAATTATAAATTTCTATAGTTGCTTTATCATTATAAGATAATGAAAAAATAATGCTTGTGTTTTCATTAAAGGGATTAGGCATGATTTCCAATTGCAGTTTGTTTTCTTCGCTTACACTGCTAATTGTAGCAGATAAGTTACAATGTTGGGTGCCATAGATGAGTAATGCATTTGTAAACAAAGCAGCGTAGTAAAAAAAATAACAATGTATTGCTCCCATTTGTTGCGGGCTAAAGGTTGCATAGGGACAAAATGAATATCCCATCAAATTTTCATATCCCCACGCAGGCCATGGCGGGTTACCCGCACTACATGTATCAACACCTTGTGGGGGTGCGCAGTTATAATTTATTGGAGTAGGCGGTGTATCCGAAAATCTATCTCCAATAGTATCCTGTATTGAAGGGAACGGCATATAATCAACCCTGTCTCTGTATGGATTTGAACAAGGGTAATTATTATAAGGAGGGCCTTCAAGACCAATAAATGTATGATGCAATTGAAAATTATGCCCCAATTCGTGAGCAAGAGCGATGGCTCCCTTGTAATAGTTATTTATCACTATCGAATAATCAATTTTAATAGGATTTCCGGATAAGCCAAGGTTGGACCAATCATATATAAGCACATTTATTATGCTGTCTTGATTTTGGGGATAGGATGAAATAAATTCGCTGTCAATAAATTCTGTAGTATAACAAAACTCTATTTTCCACGGGTTAAAATAATTATTCACACCCGCCATCATAAAGTCAATATTTTCTTGTGTAACGCCATATAAATCGGTATCAACCACTACTAATAATAGTGTAAAATATTTTATAGGGGTAAAATTATCCGGGATAAATAAATCTCTGGTTGCTGGACAAAAACACGGATAGTAGTATGAAGTATCGCAAGGATCGTCAAGAGAATACTTCAAACTCTTTATGTATTCGTATTCATTAGTTCCACACCAATCAGCATTATCATCGTTATTATTGCTTGTTTTTGCAGAGGTGGTGCAGGGGCCGCAATAATCCCCGTGTGCAATGTGCGCCTGCAAAGAACTTGTATTTACACATAAGGTCTGTGGATTATTTGTGTTCCCTGGCGGCAAATGGCAAATAACCAACTTGTCTTTTCCACAGGGAACATTATTTACAATAACACTTACCGTTTCCGAAACGGCAGAACAGCCATTGGTAGTGACAGTTACAGAAAAATCACCGGTTGTTAAAACAGTAATAGATTGTGTGGTATCACCGTTAGACCACAAGTACGAGTCAGCCATATTTGCCGTTAATGCTACACTCTGTCCCGGGCAAAGATTTGTAGAACCGCTGTCAGTAATAATGGCTGTTGGTTTCGGCTTTACTGTAACCGTAATAGGTGAAGCCGTGTTGCTTCCGCATAAATTGCTTACTGTTACAGTGTATTCTCCTGTATTTGATACTGCAATGGATTGTGTGGTCGCTCCGTTGCTCCATAAATAAGTAGCAGTGGCAGCGGCAGTTGCAGTAAGCAGTACAAAATCGTCCTCGCAAAATGTGGTAGGTCCGCTTGTTGTAATAGTAACCGAAGGCAAGGGTTTCACGGTAATTGCACTTTTGGCTGTGTTGCTACATTCACTTTCCGGAGGAGGAGGAATAAATTGTACAAAATCATTTGTAATAGAAAAAAATGTAGAATTGCGTTTAGGCACAACTGTAGCAAGGTTGCCACCATTATTTACAACTCCCATTGTGCCGGCAGTTACTTCAACATCCGTGCTGTGAATTTCAATTATGTTGCTGCCTTCGTAAAGAATGAGTTGTGAAGTTACTTTTGGAATGTTATTGCAGCACTGGGGAATATTCATAAAGTTCACTATCAACTTACGGTTGGGAGCGGTGCCTGTAGTAAAATAATCTATGTATCCGTTACCTGGCGGATAAAGATCGTCCCACGCCACAGCAATCAGATTAGATGGACTGCTGTGATTAGGCAGAAATGCACCGAAGCAGCAACCGTTTGCGGCAAAGTCGGTATTGAAAGTAATAAATCCGTTGGAAGAAATATAAAAGTCAGAATAAGTAACTCCATAAAAATTAAAATCAAATCCCACAGTAAATGGTCCTTTTACCTGGTCATCCGCAAGAAAAACTTTTGTCCCTTCGCCTGCTACAGGAGAAAAAGTACCGCTCTGATTCAAAGAATAATTGTTTTCAGTAAACCCTGTAGAAAAAGTATAGGAAATTGCATGAGTGCCGGGATCGGCTACTGAAGGGTTAAACATTCCGTTAATCACTCCATCTCCTGAATAAGTACCGCCTGCTGGCTGTCCGCCTGTCAGTGCATAGGCACTGTCGTTAATACAAACATCGCTGAATGAAGGCAGGGTTACAGGTTGAATTACATCACGAATCGTGTTAAGTGTGGAGTTGGTAATTATCGGCTCATTCAAATCAAAATAAATACCTGCTTCGTTTGTAATGGTAGTACCATCAGGCAAGCCACTTTGCGGCTTTATATTGAATAGGACAAATCCATTGCTGCCAATAAGGTTAGAAGTTGAATCGGGCAATTCTATTCCTATAAAAGAAATGAGTAAAGTGTTGGCGGGGAATAATTCTACTCTTGTAGCCGGGTGACTGGTTGCAATCATTCTGAATGTGGTCAGGTCTAACTCTTCATCCAGCACATCCTGTAACACAATGTTATGAGCGGAAGCATTTCCGGTATTTTGAAAACGTATCCGGTAAGTAAGTGTTTCATCTCCCGAAATATTTCCAAATGGTCCGCACCCTTTGGGAGTTACAAGCAATTTATCATTTGGGTCAACAGCACAGGTAACGGTTTCATTCAGTGGAACTGCATTGCTTGTAAATTGATTTCCCTGACAAGTTCCTGATAAAGAAGCATTGGTAATAAGAGTAATTCCATAACATGTTGGTGGAAAAGGAAGTGGACACGATGTATTCACTTGTACTGTAACATAAATAGAACAAGGGGAATTAGAAGGATTAAATGAGTTACCTGTGCAGGTAACTGTTTGCCCTGAAGAGATACAAGTGTTCCCGCAATCACTGGTGTAGCTTACAATAGTTACATTAGGGTCCACTGTTACCGAAAAAATCGGATTACTGATTGGCAGACCTCCGGTGTTGGTAAAAGTAACGCAATAAGTTTGTGAAATACCAGGACAGGGGGCAATGAGAGGGGAGAGATATTCCGGGTTTATAACTACCGAAACATCGCAGCTGGGTGCAGCAAGCACGTCAAAAAAATCTTTGCCCGGAACTAAATTGCTGCCCGATACAGTTACATTATAAACCTGCTGTGTATTTGGGCAATCAAGCACTGTAAATATGTCGTTTGCAACTGTGGTTTGTGTAACATTATAATTTCCGTCAGGGACACGCAGATTATAGTTCCCGTTATTGTCTGTATAAACAAAATAAGGACCATCTGTTGCCTGTACTGTGCGGTTTGATACAGTAAAATCAATAGTGTCGTTGAATATACAATTACTATCAACGTCATTATAAATACTGCCGGTAATAGTTGGAGTTAAATTTGAAAGTTCTATTAGTTTCACAAAATAAAAATCGCGTTCATCTGCACCAAAACTGAATGTAGTTCCGCCTACTGCATATCCTCCGTCAAATGTTTGAATTACAGATAAGCTACCATAAATACTAGCATTACCATCCCCATCTTGTGAGGGTCCGCCTGCTGTGCCTCTTCGTATTTCATTACCATTCTCATCTGTTATGATGAAAATAATATCACTGTTACCTGCACCAAAGTTCCAGGTTTCTCCTCCTATTAAATATCCACCATCTGCCAGCGGGAATAAATAAAATCCGAAGTCGTTTAATATACCACCATAAGTTTTTCTCCACAATGTATCGCCATTTGCATTTGTTTTGATTAAGAAAATATCAAAAGCTCCTGATCCTATTCCGTAAACACTTCCTGTAAAAACATATCCGCCATCTGGTGTTTGAGTTACTCCTTTGCCTATGCTAAAATTTGTTCCAAAGTAATTATATTTTACCCATTCTTTATTTCCAAGTGAATCTGTTTTAAGCAAAAATGCATTTCCCCAACCATAGGTAAGTCCTGTTATAATATATCCTCCATCATTAGTTTGTTGAATACCATGACTAGCTTCCCATGTAAGTATTTCTATTGTTCGTTGCCATTGCAAATTTCCATTGGCATCAGTTTTCACAAGATATACAGCATTACCATACACTCCAAAGCTAGATGTTACTCCGGTTAAAATATATCCTCCGTCATTTGTTTGTCTGACAGCATAAGCATCATCAGAAGAAGTTCCTCCAAATGTTCGGGTCCACAAAGTATCTCCGTTTTGGTCTGTTTTTATTAAAAAATAATCGTTAGAGCCAGCTCCAAAACTATTAGTGTTTCCACCAACAATATAACCTCCATCAATAGTTTGCTGAATGCCTATCCCCCATTCGTTTCCTGTTCCGCCATAAGTTTTTGTCCATTGAGAATTACCCATTTGGTCGGTCTTTACCAAAAACACATCCGAACCACCAGAGCCAAAACTTGTTGTTAAACCAGTAAGAATATAGCCCCCATCAGCAGTTTGCTCCATTCCATATAGCCGTTCGTACCAAGCGCCGCCATAAGTTTTTTCAAATTGCTTTATGAGTATTTGCTGGGAATAAGAGTATGATACAATAAAAGCAGCTATTACAAAAGCAATAATTTTTTTTACTGATGTAAAAATTTTTTCGCACTTAACCTCTGTTACAGAAAAAAGATAATTAAAAAGATGGTTTTTTGTTTTCATATAATTGAGTTTTTAAAAAAGACGAACTATTGAAAATAAA